>JAIESE010000067.1 GCA_019746225.1 Alphaproteobacteria bacterium
CTGTTACACTATTGGGGTGCGCCTCTTCGACGCGCACATCCACAACCTGTCCAAATAGACGGTCAGACGCGGATACCACGACAGATTGCATATAAGGTGACCGACCGATAAACTGACCTTCAACGCGTCCCCTTCGATCCAAAAGAACCGGTTGGATGGTTCCAATGGTTCTTTGGTTAAAAGCCAACTGCTGCTCATTGAGCAAATCTTGTAAGGCTTGCAAACGGCTTGACTTCACTTCTTCTGGAACTTGGCTTTCCATTGCTCCAGCTGGCGTTCCTGGCCGAATGCTATACTTGAAGGAGTAGCATTGGGCATAATTAACGCGTCTTACCAATTCGAGTGTATCTTCAAAATCCTTGTCCGTTTCTCCTGGGAATCCAACGATAAAATCGGAAGAAAGGCCAATGTCAGGTCGCACTGCGCGCAAGCGATCAATAATATCAAAATAAGTTTGAGCGGTATGTTTGCGATTCATGGCTTCCAGAATGCGGTCGCTGCCGGACTGAACGGGTAAGTGAAGGAAAGGCATGAGGGCAGGGACATCCCCGTGTGCCTCAATTAAGCTTTGGTCCATATCCCGAGGGTGAGACGTGGTGTAGCGGATGCGCTCAATTCCTAGGTCTGCCAGCTCACGAATCAAACGGGCCAAACCCCACTCCGGTGATTCACTCATGTTCCCTTGTGGAGCTTCTCCATGATAGGCATTTACATTTTGCCCAAGAAGCGTAATCTCTTTGGCCCCTAAAGACATGAGATGCTTTGCCTCTGTCAATATTTCTGCGCCCGGGCGGGAATATTCTGCCCCTCTCGTATAAGGAACGACGCAAAATGTGCAAAACTTATCACACCCCTCTTGAATGGATAAAAATGCCGTTGCTCTGGATTCTGCAGTTTGGGGTAAATGGTCAAATTTTGATTCTGCTGGGAAATCAACATCCACGATCCCTAAGCCCTTTTTTTGACCTGGTTTCCTGGCCTTGTCAGCCTCACGGGTTGCCCTTGCCACCATTTCGGGGAGTCTGTGATAAGTCTGGGGACCAAATACCATATCTACATAGGGAGCTTGGCGTATAATCTCTGACCCTTCTGCTTGAGCCACACACCCGCCAACAGCAATCACCGTGTCCTCGCCCCGTTCTCGGCGTTCTTCACGCTTATCCCGGAGTCTGCCTAAATCTGAAAAGACTTTTTGTTCTGCTTTTTCTCGAATATGACAGGTGTTTAATATCACCATATCAGCATCATCAGGGGTTTCTGTTAATCCATATCCAAGAGGGGCAAGAATATCGGCCATGCGTTCAGAATCATAAACATTCATCTGACAGCCATAAGTTTTTATGTAGAGTTTCTTTTTCTGATGTGTTTCAAGAGACATGAGGTTCAAGTGCCAAGGTTCAGGGTTGTAAAAGATTGGGGGTCAGAATTCAAAAAACAACATAAGTATATTTTCGAATTTCTGACCCCCCGCCTGTAAGGAGTTAACCTGTTCGGGTTAAACTTGCTTTATGCAACTTGTGAGATGTTATCAACGCTCTCAACAACCTTTAATTTCTTGCGACGATGACGTGACATTCCCAAACCGCTTGATTTGGCAATTTCACTACGACGCTTCGCATAGTTTGGTGCAACAACTGGATAATCTGAAGGAAGACCCCAGCGTTCACGATATTGTTCAACAGATAGATTGTATACTGTTTTCAAGTGGCGCTTTAGCATTTGAAGCTTCTTACCATCTTCAAGACAAACAATGTACTCATCTGTAATTGATTTATTAATAGGAACAGCTGGTTTTGGACGTGTTGTTAGCCCGCCTTGGACACCATCTGTGCTTAAATTAGACAGTGTGATGAAAATTTGTTGAATCACGGTTGGTAAATCTGTAAGAGCTACTGTGTTATTAGATGTATGGGCCGCAACAATCTCAGCAGTTAAACTTAGTAGTTCGAGTCGAATAGGTTGGTGTTCTGACATAGTTTGTAAATCCTCTATTTATTATAGTTCAGTCCTTGATTTTATAAATCTAATAGAGAAAAAGAACAAGTCTTTTTTTCATAAACATTAACTTTTTTAAAAAATAGATGGAAACATTAGGCATTCAAAGTACTTAGAACGCATATTAATACATATCTTCTATAAAAATCTCATCTACGAAAGAACAATACCCGCTGTAGATCTCAAGCACCAAAGATTTTAGACTACAGATAGAAGATTCATTTCTGTTTCATTTCCTCCTAGGGTATAGATTGATTCATGATACATCGCTTCAAAAGGAAGCTTCCCAGCCTGAAGACACTCAAGCAGAGCAAATCCTTAAGAAAAATTAAGCATCGAATTGAACGACAAGAATTGTTTCACTTCAATCGGCATGCTGTTGCTGGTGGCGTCGCGATTGGGTTGCTTATTAACTTTCTCCCCTTACCCTTTCAAATGTTTTGGGCAGCCCTTCTTGCCGTTTTCTTTTCGGTAAATCTGCCCATCGCTGTCGCGTTGACTTGGATCAATAATCCTTTCACGGCTATTGCCATCAATTACTTTATGTATAAAGTGGGCTTAATGATCTTATCCCAGCCCTCTCAAATCAATTCTTATCCTACATTTTCATGGCAACAAGAAACCTTCTCCGCTTTCTTCAAAGACTTGATGATCTGGGTAGGTTCCCTTGGAAAACCCTATTTTGTTGGTGTTATGGTGGTATCTATTGGAGCAGCCTTACTGGGTTATTGCCTCACCCATATTCTTTGGGGGCTTAAGTCTATCGTCACCACAAAGAAAGTAAAACGTAAGGCATTTGCCTCAAATAAAAGAAGGTAGCCCACGAGAAAAAAGGTTCTTTAATTTCTTTAGTTCCCTTTACGGGGGGTTTCAGTTTTGCCTTCATTATTTGGTCCGTTGAAGGTCTTCGACTTGCTTAGTGAGTGTTTGCACCTTGATATTTGTATCCTTCAAATCACGCTTGAGCTGCGCTAGCTCCCGCTGGAGGTGATTAATTTCCTGATGGAGGGGTGTAAATTCTTCTAAATAGATATAGTCTGCGATCTCATTGAGTATGGAGCTAAATTTTTTAATAGGTACATGCAAATACTCTGAAAGTTTTGCATCAAACTCCTTTATTTTCTCATCTAAATATATTTCGCTGTGTTTTGGTTTCTCAATCATTGGAGCTGAGGCGTAGACGTGAGTGTTCAAAACCAACATTGACAACACAAAGCAGAGTTTCTTGACCACTTGGTTCTCCCAATATCATTGATTGATCCCTTGTCTTTGATTATATGGGGGAACTTATTAATTATTCATTTATGTAAGCGAGCACAGCAGCATCAACAGAGGTATGATCTGCGCGTTGATAATAATTTCGACGTGTTCCCACGGTGGTAAACTTAAGGGATTTGTACAAAGCTATCGCCGCTTCGTTATCCTGGGCAACTTCTAAGAAGATCTTCTGAACCCCGACAGACGTTAAAAAGCCGACCAATTCTTTCAATAAATGCTTTCCGACCCCTCCTCTTTGAGAAGATGGGCAAACAGCAAATGTGAGGATCTCCCCCTCTTCGCCTAAACCTCTTGCCAAAATGAATCCAACCGGGGTGTGGTTAGGAGCCATAGCCATCCATCCGCAGGTCGTTTTCTCTTTCAAAAGCTGATCGAAGGTTGCGCGGTCCCAAGCATCCGGAAAGCAGGTGGCATGAATCGCTTCTAATTTGCCACCATCTTCTGTCGATAAAGGAACTATAGAGAACATAGCTTTTGCATCACAAATTCAGGATTATGTAAATAATAAGGAGCAAGAAGTGCTGGCAACTCTTTCGTTATACATAATGTCGGATCTTGACTTGTGGTCAGCTTATGCAAATAAAGATGAATCAAATTATGTGAACTCAACGTCGGAAGGGAGATAATTCGTTGCATATCCCTCTTTGTGGCCAATAGCTCTTGAACCTCTTCTTCTGTCTTTATGATAGCAGGAAATAGAGGATTCAACATTTCATCAAACCCTTGCACATAAAAGGTATCCCGCTTTGTGGCGATCGTAACAAGATAAGACGCAAGTTGCTCCCTCCAGGCCCCAAAGGCAAGTATCTCAAAAGTTGTCGGGGCAAAACTTGTGGCTTTCGTGGATAAGAGCAAGCCTTGCGCCGTTGCAAGCCCGAGGCGAATGCCTGTAAATGATCCTGGCCCTCTGGGCGTTGCAACCACATCAAGCTGTTGAAAATCGATGGATGCTTGGTTTAGCAAATCTTTCATAGAAGGCAACAATTGCGCCGCTTGACTGTGGGAGCCTGTTCCAAAAGGCAAAGAAAGACTGCGCATAGTCCCACGCGCCCAAACGGATAAGGACGCCTCATCCCCAGATGTATCAAAGGCGAGGATATTTATGGATTGATGCCTGTCTTTAAGTGATGTATTCATAAAAGTATATCTAACGCTTTACTATAGGGAGTGACATCATGCCGCAGAATCGCCCACAACCCCATATGGATCCTGACCAAAATTCGCAAGGTCTTATCAGTCCCCTTGTTGAAATTACAGAAGCCTCCCATAATATTCTTCTTGAACTGCGTTATGCAACAGAAAACAACGTTACAGGTAAAAGAATTTACCATGATCACCGCTGTTTTCTTCACAAAGATGCGCTTGTGTTGTTTGAGAGAGCCCTCATCCTTGCCCAACAACAAGGGTTAACCTTCAAGATTTTTGATGCTTATCGCCCGCCAGAGGTGCAACAAGCCTTGTGGGATCATTCACCAGACCCTAATTATGTCACGCCTCCTGAAAAAGGCTCCCCCCACACCCGCGGTATTGCCATCGATCTGAACTTGGTGGATGCTAACGGCCAGGAGCTTGATATGGGAACCCCTTTTGATGACTTTACCATACAATCCCATCATGGCGCGGCCGGCCTGTCCGCGAAAGTCTGTGCCAACCGATATTTACTTCTCGGCATCATGATGAGCGCCGGTTGGGATTTATTTCAAAACGAATGGTGGCATTACCAACTCTTCAAAGCCCGTGAGTATCCGCTGATATAGGGGATGATTGATTCTTTCCCAAGTTAATTCACTTCACTCCTCGCAATGACTTCATTGTTTAATACCCACCTATTATATCTAAAATATTGATTTATTAGATAAGTCTTAACCAATCTTCTATTAAAATATAAAAGATAATTTAATATTTACTAGGAGAATTATGATGAAAAAGACCTCTATTGCTCTATTTTGTTCAACATTTATATTCGCGAATTCTACCAAGGCTGAATATTCACGAGATCTTGCCACAGACGTAGTTCATGGCTGGGGTGCTTTTTGTGCTGAGCTGAACAAAGATTTACCTAATGGTGCAAAAACACCTAACACCATTTATTGTGATTTATCCGATAGCGCTGCGTTGCAACATGGAAAAAATATGCTTTCATCAACGGATGTGTCAGATCTTTATAAAGCTGGATACGGGCAAGCTAGCGGGGTGATCTTTCATAAGAATGCACAGCAGAATCCTTTTAACTGGGTATTTGAGCAATTTGCTGAGAAATTTAAAAACTTACAAAAACAGATTGATGATGGTAAAGCCGAACATAAAAAGCAAATTGAAGTTCTAACGAATAAGATAGAAATGCTTACAACAACAGTTACCAATCTCAATGCAGCTATGAAAGATAATAAGACTCTTCAAACAGCACAAAAATTTGGTGGGAAGAAATAGAGTTCAGTACTCACAGCTGGCTCACTCTAAACTTTTGAAAGGCATGGCTTCCCCGCCATGCCTTTTATCATTCCCTCCGCATTGGCCTTGGGTCCTCAAAATAGTCCTCATACAACCGTTCATCCGCGGCATCGAGGGGAGGCGCATCCTCAATAATGCTGGCCCGGAGGAGGATCACAAGTTCGACAACCTCATCCCCATCCGCTGAAGACGTAAACAATTGACCAATCACCGGCAAATCCCCAGCCACAGGCATTTTTTCAGTCCCATTCGTTGTCCTGGCCTCCATTAATCCACCCAAAACCGCAATCTCCCCTGATTTGAGGCGCAAAACTGAGTCAATTTCACGCACTTCCACCACAGGAATGAGGGAAGGCTTGGGTTGTGGCCCCCCGTATGACTTTGCATTGGCAAAAGCGATTTCAACGGCGGGATCGCTGACCGAATGAGTTAGCCTTGAAATAGTTGGGCGCAAAGACAGGATAATGTCTCCGGCTTCCTGGTCGATGGAGGGCTGCACAGACAGCACAAGCCCAATGGGAACCGTTTGAATATCACTAGATACATTAATACTCTCTCGATTTACGGACAGATTAAGTTGTTTGTCATAGTTTAGGCGAAAATAGACTTGGTTTTGGGCCACTTTTAAAATGGCTGTTTGGTTATTCATCACGGTCAGTCGCGGGCTGGATAAGGTCCGAGACGCCCCAAATTCTTCAATGGCCTTGAGTAGCCCAGAGAAGGTTTTGCCCTGCAAGCCAAAGGATAGCATATCTGTTTGAGCACTTGTGGGGTCCATAAAGCGTCCTCTTTGGGCCAAATCCCCCAGAGCCAAGTCACTGTGGAATGCCCCGCCTGCCAACTTTTGCCAATTGATACCGCATTTATATTGATCCTTCAGGCTCACCTCGATCACTTTGGCTTCGATGAGAACTTGGGAAGAAACACCCGCTCGCAAATTATTTAAGTACTCCGCCACAAGGCGATGTTGACGCCCCGTTCCATAAACCGAAACTACACCCGCTTGCCGATGGAGACTATAGCTTGCGCCCTCTTTTTCGGTCGAATAGGCACTTAAAATCGTTTTTAAATTCGCGTCGAGCTCTGTCCAAAAGTCACTATTTCCTTTTCCTGAGATCGTACTGTTTGAGCCATTATCTGCAGATGACTTGGTGTCCTTGATGCTCGAGAAAACGTCTGTTGCAATTGAAATGCGATTTTCTGCAAGTCGAGCAAGATTCAGAAAATTGAGATTGTAATTCATGGCATAGGGCGTATCGACTTCTATTCGAATCGACGGGCCAGAGATTTTGTACCTCAAATCCGTAACTTCACAGATATCGTCCATAACGTCAATGAAAGGGCGATTGTTTGCGGAGAACTGCAAGCGCTCCGTTACCTTTGAGTCCATCGCCAAGCCAACTTCAGCTTGCCGCGCCAGTTCAACAAAAGCATCTTTTAAGGGGACTTCCTCCGTTATAGTTATGGAGACACGCTTTTTAAAGGCTGGGTGAGGAGCAGGAGCTGGTTTTTTTTTCGGTTTTAAATATGCCCTTGGGGGTGGGCGACTGTTTTCAGGTATACTTTTGAGCGATTGGATATGAGAGCGATCGAGAATTTCATGGGGAGGATCAGAGGTTGTACGGCAAGAGATCAAAGATAAAAGGAGAAGACAGACCAACAAGACTTCTTGGAAGGTATTCTCGAAACCTTGGGACTTTTTCTTCATGTCTACCCCTTGCTTGCCCACATATCGAGTTGTAAATATTCAACCTATGCGAGTGTGAGTTAAGCAAGACTATAAAAAATCCGCCGTTGATAATCAAGGGCGGATTTTGAATACGTATAAGACTTTGTTAAATAAATTTCTTTTTACCTCTCCCAGGTCTCAAGATTTTAGAACCTTCGGTTTGCCATGTTGAAATTCGCTTGTCATTCTGATTAAAAGCTCTCACAGCTTCTAATACAGCACCAGCGAGTACTTCGTCCGACATCTTATTAGCCCCACATCGATTTAATATCGTTGTGATTTGATTTTTTCTTTTTTCTTCAAGCTTTTTTTTGCGGGATTGCAACTTATTAATTTGACTGTCAATTGTTTTAAGACGTTCACTTGTTGCCATTTTTCTTCCTTTCCTAATAAATAAATACGTACAGCTGCATTTTATAATATTGATATAAAAATTTCCGTACAGCTGGATTTTATAATATTCATGGCACAATATTTGTCAAGAAGATAAAATTTTAATCTATTTAAATAAGAGGCGAAATTATTATCAAAGAATGTTAAAATCGGGAAAGAATTTGCAAAACATGCGACACATTCGATAAATAATTGCAAATAATACAAATTATTATATATTTTTGAAAGATTATTGCGAAATGAACAATTTGAAAAAATTTATTGGAACCACCCAATCCCTATTATTGATCATATTACTCTTAGTCAGTATGGGGCTTCCAACATATGCCTCTCTTCACAAAGGCGAATACTTTATCATTCATGAAAAGTATGAAGATGCAATTACAACTCTTGAACCTTTTGCTGCTCAAAACAACCCACATGCTTTATATCTTCTATCTTATATTTATCTTATGCCTTCAAGTCATCATCTAAACTTTCAAAAGGGATTGGCTCTTCTCGAAAAAGCTGTTTCTCTAAATTATGCGCCTGCGATAGACGAACTTGCCGGCCTTTACCTCAGTGGTGAAGGTGTTGAGAAAAATGAGGAGAAAGCTTTACATTATTACTTGAAAGGCGCTGATGCTGGGTATGGGCCTAGCCAATTTAACAGCGGAATTATGTACAAAGAAGGACAAGGAACAGCCACTGATCCTGCAAAAGCTTATTTCTATTTATGCATGGCGTCTCTGAACACTTCAGATTTAGGGGACGTTACCCAAGATGCCGCAAAATACAGGGATGAAGTTGTTCCCCTTCTTTCTCCGGAGGTGCGCCAGGAAACTCTCCGCCAGGTTAATGCACTCACCCTGCCAAAGGAATCAAGAAGGGAGAAGTCGTAAGCTCATGAATTTAGTCGCACTTTTTAAAGAAATCTGCTAAAAACGGCTTATATTAATATATATGCTAAAAAGAGGATGCATCATGACTTTACCCATACCATTGAAATCAAGGCTCTCACTCTATTCTCTACTCGCGACTTGTGCCCTCATATCTGGATTTAGCCTTCCCATAAAAGCAGAGGATAGCACCGCTGCCATTGGAGCCCTGAGTGCTCGAATTGAGGATTTGGAAAACCAGTTGTCAGGCGGCGCAAAAACAGATGATGCCAACCCAGGTTCCCAAGTGACAGGCGAAGACTTAAGAATCATGAAAGAAGAAATGCGCACTCTTCATGATGATATTAAACGCCTCCAAATGGAGAACGCGGATTTGCGCTCGGATCTCGCGTCTCAGAAGTCAGCACCTGCTGTTGAGCCTCATGGTGAACACCGGGATGTGCACCGAGATGACCCCCATGAGGAACACCGTGATGCAAAACCTATCAAAAGTCGAATTGAAAAGGACGCTGACCAGCCCTTTGCAGCCCCCTCCGCGGTTCCTTTAACAGATAAAGATGATGAAACCGAGTCCGTCTTAAAGCTTCTTGAACAATCCGCCCCAAGTGACGATGAGCACGATGGTCCCCTAAAGAAGAAACAGAAAAAAGATATAGAGGAGATTCGAGAAACAGCGACGAAACATGCTGAAGAAACGGCGCCTACCCTTTCCGCTGGAAATGCAGAGGCTCAATATAATGAAGCGTTTGCGCTCTATAATAGTGGTGCTTATAAGGAAGCGGAACGTGCCTTTAGTTACTTTATTAAAACCTACCCAAAAGACCCATTGGTTTCAAAGGCAATGTATTGGAAAGCTGAGTCATGCTTGAAACAAAGCAAACATAAAGAGGCAAAAATTCTTTTTGTGAACGCCTATAAAAAGAATCCGAAGGGACCAAAAGCGCCGGACTGTTTATTGAGGCTTGGAGAAGCTCTTGCCTTACAAGGGAAAAAGGATGATGCCTGTACAGCCTGGCGGAAATTACAAACGGACTTCCCTCATATAACCAGTGAAATGAAAACAGAATTGGGAGCGTTAAAGAAGAAGTATGAGTGTCAGGTAAAATCTGAAAAAGCACCAGCAGCTGCCTCAAATTCTTAACTCTGGAGCCTAAATAATATGCGCATTATCCGGGCCATGGCCACTGTCGGAGGATTTACCGGCGTCAGTCGTATTTTTGGGCTGATCCGGGAAAGTCTGATGTCGCATATTATCGGTGCAAGCCCCATTACGGACGCCTTTCTCGTTGCCTTTAAATTCCCTAATTTCTTTCGCCGCATCTTTGCGGAAGGAGCTTTTAACGCCTCCTTTGTCCCCCAATTTTCAGGACAACTTGCCAGTGAAGGTACTGAGTCTGCCAAACTTTTAGCCGAACGGGTGATGGCCGTTTTGGGCACAACGTTGATTTTGTTCGTGCTCTTTATTGTTGTGGCTACCCCTTGGGTCATGGGGGTCATAGCCCCTGGATTTTCGGGCGACCGCCTTGAAATGGCCATCACATTCACCCGAATCACTTTTCCGTATATTTTATTTATTTCCATATCCGCTCTTCTCAGTGGCGTATTGAATTCCCTAGACCGATTTGCTGCCGCTGCCGCTGCTCCCATCATCCTCAACATCATCATGATTGGGTCGATGATCATCTTTTCTTATGCGGACCTAGTCACTGGAAAGGCTTTATCTTGGGCTGTATTTTTGTCAGGTGTTTTGCAATTGGTTTGGCTCTATTGGGCAGTTTGGCGTACCGGATTTCGATTAAAAATTCGCCTGCCGCGCCTCACACCAGAGGTGCGAAAAGTCTTACGACTTATGGTTCCTGGGGCCATTGGCGCGGGCGTTATGAACATCAATTTACTGCTCGACATGGTGTTTGCCTCCCTTCTTCCCGCGGGCTCCATTTCCTTCCTTCATTATGCGGATCGGCTCAACCAACTTCCTCTGTCCCTCTTTGGTGTCGCCATGGGGACCGCGCTCCTGCCCTCTTTGTCCCGTCAGATTCGGCTTGGAGAATTTGAAAAAGCCCTTGTCAACCAAGGCATCGCCGTTGAAGTGTCCCTTCAACTAACGATACCGGCGGCCCTGGGGTTGGTCCTTCTCTCTTATCCAATTATTGATCTGATCTATGGTTTAGAAGGCGATCAAGTCACCGCAACAGCCGCGGCTCTTGCTGCATTTGCCACGGGTATTCCTGCGTATGTATTTAGCAAAGTTTTTGCAACCGGATTCTTCGCTCGCCAGGACACAAAGACACCCGTCAAAATTGCGGTCATCAGCATTGTTTGCAATCTCTTCCTCAACCTCATTCTCATGGGCCCCTTCTCTCATGTGGGCTTGGCGATGGCTACATCCATTGCCGCTTGGGTGAATGCGGGTCTTCTTCTCCTCGTTCTTCACCGCCGGGGGTGGTTTTCCCTCAACCGACAAATACAAATCACGGCCATGAAAGTTTTGATCTCAGCCGCAGCCATGGGCGGTGGGCTGATCCTCGCCCGTGATCGATGGCTCACCACCCTTCCCGATTCGCTTCTGCTGCAAATCACGGCTGTCCTAAGCATCATCATCTGCGGTATGGTTATTTTTGGTGGCATGGGACAATTGACGGGTGCGTTTAATCTGACCCATATTCGCCAGGCTTTACGACGTAATTAATTTGGCAAGGAGACAAAAATGAAACGGGTTCTTTCTGGCATTCGTCCCACAGGAGACATTCATTTAGGCAATTATCTCGGCGCTATCCGGAACTGGGTTGCCATGCAGCAGGAAATGGATGAGAACCTGTTTTGTATTGTGGACCTTCACGCTTTGACAACCCTCGAGGATGTTAAAAATCTCGTCGGGAATACCCGCATCATGGCCGCAGCCTACATTGCCAGCGGTATCAGTCCCGTGACATCTCATATTTTTGTGCAAAGTCATGTGCCCGCTCACACAGAGCTTGCGTGGATATTTGGCTGCATCACGCCCATGGGTTGGTTAAATCGGATGACTCAATATAAGGAGAAAGCCGGTAATCAACGAGATACCGCGTGTCTCGGGCTCCTCGCTTATCCTGTGCTCATGGCCGCCGATGTCCTTATATACAAAGCAACCCATGTGCCCGTTGGAGAAGATCAAAAGCAGCATGTTGAGCTGATGCGCGATATCGCTGGTATGTTCAATCGTGAGTTTAACAAAGAGGTATTTAAGCTGCCAGAGCCCCTCATTTTTGGCGCTGGAACACGCATCATGAGCCTTCGCGATGGCACCTCCAAAATGAGCAAATCGGATATTTCTGAGTACTCCCGCATCAATATGATGGATGATGCGGACACCCTGTCTTTAAAAATTCGCAAAGCCAAAACCGATGCAGATCCGCTCCCGGATTCTGCTAAGGCTCTTGAGGGACGCCCCGAAGCGACCAACCTCATTAATATCTATGCAGCTCTCATCAACCAAACGCCAGATCAAGTGTGTCAGACTTTTGCGGGGAGCACTTTCTCCACGTTCAAGAAAGAGTTGTCGGATTTACTAATCGCCCAAATTTTGCCCATTGGTCAAGAAATGCAGCGCCTCCTGAAAGATAAGGATGAGCTCGACAAGATCTTGGCCAAAGGCGCAGCTCACGCATCCGCTCTTGCAGAAATTCACATGAAAGAGGTCCACGAAGTCGTCGGCCTTTTGAAGCCTATGGGTGTGTAAGTTAAGAGTAAACTATATGAAAATCTCTACCAATAATGAGCATATTCTTTGTAGCTGATTCCGCATTTTTCTTACAATATTCTTCATATTGAGCTAAATCAATTTTTTTTACCCTAAAATCTCCTAATTGAACCATGTTTTGGTAAAGATTTTTTGATAAACAATAATGGTGCCCATTAGGGCAATTTATACAATAGATTGCTTGATTATTTCGTGGGTCAGTGCTTTCTGAATACTCTTTTACCCCTGTGCACCAAATGCAAAATTCTTCGGACATGTCTTAATTGCCTCTTTATAAAAGTCACTCACATGTTTAATTTAAGTAAATCATAAATCAATTAATATTTGATTTAGAATTTGATATATTAAAAGAATTTATCACCTCCTCTCATGGGACCAAGGCTGTTTAGAAAATGTTATAAAGCCTAAACGCTTCTTGCAAGTTCCCCTGGTTTATCCTTCACTCCCTCCCCACGCAGGTGGGAATCCACGGCTTCTTCGCGCAAGCGGAGGAAATACATTGTGCAGTGCTTACGCACTGCGACGTGGACCCCCACCATCGTGGGGGAGGAGTGAAAGAAATTGCTTGGGTAATTTTATATTTTCTAAACAGACTTACTGGAGGGGATGGCACCCTTTGGAACCTATATGTGTCACCAATACAGATCTTTTTGAATGTGTCTTTCATAATAAACAATAACAACCATATATAGTCATTATTTTAAGAATATAAGGCCTTAGGCATTGCATTCTTACTTTTTCTTCAGTTAGTATTTTTATAGGGACAAAAGCGTCTCTGAAGCGTTTCATTGGCCTTTTATGAATGGGTTTATATGTCGCAAGCCTCACAGACTCAAAATCGTGATGAACTCAACCACCATTACGTGCGTCAAATACGCGCTCTTCCCATGTTAACGTTGGAAGAGGAATGCGCGTTGGCCAAAAAATGGCGCAAGGACGGTGATACACAAGCCGTAGAACGTTTGGTGGCCAGCCACTTACGCTTGGTGGCCAAAATTGCATCTGGCTATAGAGGGTATGGGTTGCCGTTGAATGACCTTGTGTCGGAAGGCAACATCGGGATGATGCAAGCCATGAAGCATTATGACCCGGACCGCGGATTTCGCTTGTCTACCTATGCCATGTGGTGGATCAAAGCCAGCATTCAAGATTATATTTTACGCACTTGGTCTTTGGTTAAAATTGGAACGACATCGTCTCAAAAGCGCCTCTTCTTTAGTTTGCGCAAAGCTCAGCGCAAGCTCCATGCCATGGAAGAAGGAGAACTCAACCCCGAAATCGTGACTGCCTTGGCGAAGAAACTTTCTGTTCATGAGAGTGAAGTGATTCAAATGAATCAACGTTTGGGGGGTGATAGTTCGTTGAACATCATGATCAGCGGCGGCGAAGAAGACTCGCCTGAATGGATTGAATGGCTTGTTGATGAGCGCGAAGACCAGGAAATGCAAGCGATTCATTCGGACGAAATGACCAAGCGTCGAAACCTGTTGGAGAGCGCGATGACTTGTCTGAACGAAAATGAACATCAAGTTTTTGTGGAGCGTCGCCTCAAGGATCCCCCGTTAACTCTAGAAGAGATAAGCAAAAGCATTGGCATTTCAAGAGAACGGGTCCGCCAAATCGAATTTAGAGCTTTTGAAAAAATCCAAAAGCAAATTAAACGCCTTATCGCTGAATCCCATCGGAGCCTTTAATGAAAAACACTTCCCCAATCCTAAAATATGTCCTTCTCATTCTGGCATTTTTTGTTCAGACCAGTTTCGCAGATCAGGCTAAAGTTAAGCTCTCCCTGATTTCAGAATCAAAAACCGTCGGCAATGAAACGACGCTCAATCTTGGCTTGCGGGCTAAAATTATTCCCGGTTGGAAGACCTATTGGCGCTCTCCTGGCGTTGCGGGTTATGGGGTGACTTTCACCTGGGACGGGTCCCGCAATGTTAAGTCCGTTCAACTTCTTTGGCCCATTCCTCACCGGTCACAAACCCAAATGGGACAGGTGAATGCCTATGATGGGGATGTTGTGTTTCCTTTGAAAGTGGAAGTTGTTGACCCCGCAAAACCCATCCACCTGAATTTAAATGTGGATATGTTGGTGTGTGATGTCGGCAATTGCTTGCCTGTTATGGAAACAATCAACCTCGATCTGCCTTCGGGTTCAAAGACCGAAAGTGCCGAGGCGGCCCTGATCCGCGAAGCGTTTAAAAATCTGCCAGAGCGTAAAATTCCTGAAACTCATGACTTTGGGTCCTTTCAAATTCAGCGCGTTGCCCTTCAAGGAGCAGACGAGATTCCCCCCACGTTGCAAGTGGTACTCTCCAAAGAAAGTGGTTCATTTTCAGAAGGCGACCTGCCCGAGGTCTATCTCGAAATAAAAGATAAGCTGGTGGATGCTCCGGTGGTTACCCTTTCGAAAGACCGAAAGAGCGTTCGGTACTCCGCAGCAATCTATCCGGATTCCAATCGCGTCCCGACTTTATTGACAAATTTAATTGGCAATCCTGTGACCTTAACCATCAAATATCAGAATGAACTCTTGGAGGTGGATCAAACCCTCAAAATGCAACAACTCAGTTTTGGTCTGTTAGCGGCAATGCTTCTTGCAGCCTTTATCGGTGGACTCATTTTGAACATCATGCCATGCGTTTTGCCCGTGTTGTCCCTCAAAGTCCTTTCCGTCATGCGCCATGGTGGCGGAAACAACGCCGTTGTTCGACATGAATTTCTGGCAACCGTTTTGGGCATTCTCTTTTCCTTCCTTGTCCTTGCCGGTGGCGCCATCTTCCTCAAACTCTCCGGCGAAGCGGTCGGGTGGGGTGTGCAATTCCAAGAACCTCATTTCCTGATAGCCCTGGTTGGCATATTGACCCTCTTCGCGTGTAATCTTTTTGGGTTTTTTGAATTTCGATTGCCCCCCTTCCTATCGACGCTCGGCGGCATCACGCCCAAACGCGAAAGTTGGGTAGGATCCTTCCTCGAAGGTTCCCTCGTCACCGCGCTTGCCACCCCTTGCACGGCGCCCTTTTTGGGAACGGCCCTGGCCTTTGCCCTCTCCCGCGGCATCTATGAAATTCTCTTAACATTTATGGTGATGGGACTCGGCCTTGCGTTTCCTTTCCTCCTGATTGCCTTCTTTCCAACGATGGCCACTAAGTTGCCCAAACCCGGCGCCTGGATGATCACCGTGAAGTATGTGTTTGGGGCGCTGATCCTCGTAACTGCTCTGTGGTTGATTTATGTTTTAATCGCAGAAATCGGAATGGTTGGAGCTTATAGCATTGCTGGATTGATGCTCCTGTTGTCACTCCTCTTGAAGAGTACGGGTAAGGTCACGGAAGCCCGCAAGAAAATGGCTTGGATTGCCGCTGCACTCTTGATTGCTGCAAGCTTTGCCCTGCCAACTTTCTTACGCCATCCCGTTGAAGGATTGCCCGCCAAGGTCAATGGCATCTGGCACCCCTTTGAGCCAGAACGCATCCAAGACTACATTAAACAAGGAAAAACAGTCTTCGTGAATGTGACAGCGGATTGGTGCCTCACCTGTCAGATGAATAAATTAATTGCGCTTAAAACCGATGCTGTGGAAAAGGCGTTGAGTGATCCTAGTGTCATCGCCATGGAAGCGGACTGGACGAAGCATGACCCCAAAATCACGACCTATCTAAAATCCTTCAACCAGTATGGGATTCCGTTTTATGCTGTCTACGGTTGTAAAACGCCCGCGGGCCGTTTCTTGGGCCAAATCCTCACGCCCCAAACGGTCCTTGAGGCTTTGGAGAGTGAGAAATGCCGTTGAGGGCTTTTAAGAGAATTGAGACCAACAGACAGTGAAAAGCAATATGTCTGATGGTTGGCAGGGGATTTGGAGGGGTTCAAGTGCCCCTTGCCATTAAGCCGCCTCAACTTCAACTTCATCTTAATCGATAAAATGAATTTTGATATCAGAATTCACTTTCCTTAATTGACTCAAATTTTCCTCACTTATACTATTTTTGGTTAGAGTAAGGTTTTGAACATGTTTTAACATTGAGACGTCTGTCACACCTTGGCACGACCGCAAATCAAGGGTATGAACATTTCCTAACGCAGAGACGTCTGTCACTTGTGTTTCAATCAAATTAAGTGTGTGAACATTTCCTAACGCAGAGACGTCTGTGACACCTAGACACCCCCCCAAATCAAGAGTGTGGACTTTTCCCAACGCAGAGACGTCTGTCACACCTTGGCACAGCGCCAAATCAAGGCTGTGGACGTTTCCCAACATGGAAACATCTGTCACTTGTGTTTCAATCAAATTAAGTGTGTGAACATTTCCTAACGATGCAAGGCCTTTCACCTCGCACCCCTCTAAATCAAGGGTGTGAACATTTCCCAACATGGAAACGTCTGTCACTTTTGTATAACTCAAATCAAGGGTGTGGACATTACCCAAACGCTCGAGGGTAATAAAATTAATGAACTTTTTGTTTGGTGGTCTAAAATAGACTCTAGAAAGGCCGTGTTCATTAAGTATTAAACCATTTTGCATCAAGTATCTAAAATATTTGCAAGTTGAATAAAGGGACTTTGCCACACCCGGATATGTGTAAATTATACCCTGACTGTCCGAGGGCAATAATGAAAAGACCCCTATGCCATATTGTTCAGGGGCGCTTACTTCATTCTTACTACCAGTCTCATAGCGACTTCTCTTCGCTTGAGGCTTAAGTGGTTGAAATTCTACCAAAGCAGTAGGTAGTGCTGCATAGTAAGGGATGGGAAGACTCATAGGGACTGATGAGTATCTTCTTTTTGTTCCCCCATCTACTTTATCATCTCCGGCAAGCCCTGCTTGTGAAGATAATCCCCCCAATATTATAGCGAAAGTGAATTGTTTTATATAATTTTGCATTTTACACTTGTTTTAATTGATTTATATAAAAATATGAAAATATTGCTCATTAATTAGTGAGAAGTATTATTAATTTGGGAGTGTATATTTTGCAATACCGTATAAATACGCTAGTTGGGGCTGATTGATGGATAATAGTGAAGTGGCAAATATGTAGTTGTGACTCAAAGGCCGAGTGGACGTTGGGGCACCCCCCTCTACTGGTCGTCCTGATCCGTCAAATTCAAGATAAACCACGGACATGTGGGATGAATGGGGGGGAAAATAGATATATTGTAATATTATCAAGGGAATAGGTTTCTCCGGCATCTACATTTGTAAGGACACGGAATACGCCAGCATGGCTGATGAGTAAGGATGAATGACTTATATTGAGAAGAGGTTGCCCTCAAAATCTTGGATTTCGCGGGCTTTAAAGTCACGATACGCTTTTTCGAATAGGGGAATGGTTTTTTTTAATATTGTTTTCCCCCAATTGCAAGCCGCATATCTGGGTTAAAGCCGTCGTGGGATTTGACCCCTCCTGCGCTCTCCTAAACTATCAAATGGGCAAAAATTAACGTTAACGATTTGTTAATAATTTAACCTGTTTGATGTGCTCGGTGGAACGGACTTGACCAAATCCTTTAAACCATCAAGACCCTCACAATTTCCAAGGGTTGTTTGGATTGGGAAAGTCCTACTTCATTTAATGGGATGTCTGTTTGCCCAATGTTGATATTTTTTGAATTCTAAACCCTCTCCTCATGTCTCATAAAAAAGGGTGAGGGGGAATGGTTAGACGGCCTTTTTTAACAGATGACATGTTAATCCGTATTTCCATTCTGGGATTGTTGCTACTTCTTCGAATCCACATGCCTTGAAGAAGTCACGAGCTTCCGCGAAGTATGTATTCAATTGGATCGCTTTCAAATTTTGTTGCTTGGCCAAATCAACGATCTGCTGCAAGAGACTTTTACCCACACCCCGCTTTCTGAAATTGGATTCTACCCACAATCCATCGACCCATAGAATGTCTTTGTTTATTTGAAAAATGGTTCCACCAATGAGATGAAGTTCATGAAAGGCAAATATATTTTGTGATTTTACAGCATGAAAATGAGACATTTCTTCCAATTGAGTGGCCAGTTTAGACTCAATCTTTTCACGCCATTCTTCATTCATAAAGGTACTAAAAGTGATACTCATTGTTTTTCTCGCAACATCCAGGTGGCAGCATTATTTACAGCCGTCATTATTTTTCTAAAGCCTGCTTTTTCAAAAGCCCGTATAGCTCGGGTATTATCTTTATTAGGATCAACAAAGCATGCTTCAAAGCGTTGGTCAATATGGTTTTCACAGAAAAGTTGGATTATTTCCGCTCCCCACCCACGACCGATCATTTCTCCTTCACCTATGAAGAGATCTAGTCCAGCCACTTGCTTTGAGTGGGATACGAAACCATCGACTGGAAAGTCAGCAACATCATAGTATTGGCAATAGCCTACTTCTCTTCCATCCACACATATCACAAATGCCTCGATCGCTTTTTTAGATTCATGATCAAGTTTATAACCTTCAACGTAAGATCCGAACTTCTCCTTAACCAATTCACTGGTCCAGTTTACATCCTGATCCCACCACTCTTTCACATGTGGTTTGTTGAGCCATTTTAAAAGCCGGGAGAGATGATTCACTTTAAGACAGGTAAAAGATATTTGATACGTCATAAGCTTTAAACCTCTTTTATATTATGAGTCTGTGAAAAGTGATCTTGTGAATTTCACATAGAAACTTTTTTGAAGAAAACATCCTGCGTCAGTGGAGCATAATTTTTTAATTGGATCATCTATACTGATGCAGTTGCTCACCTATATTAGCCGATCGGATTATTAAACTCATTGATTTTTGGATAATATTTAATCTTGAAATAATACTCTTCAAAATAGCGGCTCGAAGTCCAAACATTTCTCATTTTGTTACTTATTTGTCCTAAATTACAACCTGTTTTTACCCTGATTTTGCCCTCTTATGTGCCAGAAACTCCCAAAAGTTTAGGGTCTAATATTATCACAAAATCAATTTTTTTTACCGTTTTTCGTTCATTTATGACCCTTATTATTTTTAGAATTTTGACAGTAAATTTACCGCTTAAGTTCTTACTCATCTATAAGCAGATTTTGCATTTTATTTAGTTGCATATAAATCATTTGTGAAAATGTTTCACGTGAAGCATTTTAGCTTAAAAATTAAACCAACCATAGCTTTCGTATCTACATTTTGAATTGTTTTGTACAAATCCTTGCATTTTTTTTATTTTCTTTGGCGTTATGATTTTTAAATTGAATTGCTTTTATAGCAACGTTTCACGTGAAACATATTTAACTTATGCTATTTAGTAACATATTTTCAAAATGTATTGGATTTATTGCTTTCGTACTATAATGTTTCACGTGAAACATATAGTGTCTCGAAAGAAAGGGATTACATCATAAATATTACTATTTTGGCCTCTATTAATCATTTTAATCAGCATAATTCATGTTATATTTCTTAAATTGAAGATTATCATCTTTAAAAATATCTTTATAACTTCATTTTACCCTTTGATAGAGTTTCTATAAGTATTTTAGAACTATTTAGGGTTTAGAAAATAATACCTTACTTACTTTTAAGATCACTAAGGAACAAAATAACACTATCAGATGAGGTAACACTAGGAAATGCCTGGCTTTCATAGGACCAAGAGTCTTGAGCTTGATCTACCTCCTCCTTCCACCGTCTCCCTTTATGAAAAATACCAATGGAGGCCTCTGAAGCCATATGAGTAGCCATTATGGAGCATAAGCTTACAAAATCAGTCATAGCCCGCGAAACAAAGACGTCATAAGTGCAAGATATATCTTCAACCCTTTGATTTAAGACAATTATATCAGTCCCAGTTTGCCTGGCAACTTCATCTAAAAAAACGCATTTCTTATGATTGCTTTCGCATAAAGTAACATTTTTATATCCACAGATAGCAAGGACCATACCCGGAAAACCAGCGCCAGAGCCAATATCAAGAATTGTGTTCGAAGAGTTATTAAACATAGTTTGATCATAAGGGGAGTCAAGCTTCATAGCCGACAGTAAATTGCCTTGATGGGAAATTAAAGATGCCCTGAATGCCTCATCTATTAAAGGAAGGATTTGTAAGGAGTCAAGAATATGACGAATCATGAAGCTACCGAGGGTATCTTGTTGAACAAGATTTGTTCGAGAATTCCACTCCCGCAATAGTCTTTCATATATCTCAAATCGACGATGTATTTCAGGCGATACAAGATGTTCTATTAATGGCAAAGTCATGGATAAATTATCTTAATACCTCACGTTTGCCAACATGGTTGGCCTGGCTTACAACACCATTCTTTTCCATCTGTTCAATAATGCCGGCGGCCTTATTATAACCAATCTGGAGGTGACGCTGAATGAAACTTGTCGAAGCTTTACCTTCTCGAACAACAAGATCAACGGCTTGAGTATAAAGTGTATCGACGGCTCTCCCCCCATCCTCATCAAAATTGATAAACTCACCTTCATCGTCGGTCACACTTTCAATGTAGACAGGCTCAGCTTGAGATTTTAAGAAAGCGACGATACGCTCCACCTCCTCGTCCTTTACAAACGGGCCGTGGACGCGGGTAATACGACCACCACCGGCCATATAAAGCATATCCCCCTGACCCAAGAGCTGCTCTGCCCCTTGCTCTCCCAAAATTGTACGGCTATCAATCTTAGAGGTGACCTGAAAACTAATACGGGTCGGGAAGTTCGCCTTAATCGTCCCCGTAATAACATCAACAGATGGCCTTTGGGTTGCCATGATCAAATGGATGCCGGCCGCGCGCGCCATTTGGGCGAGACGTTGGACGGCGGCTTCAATCTCTTTACCTGCAACCATCATGAGGTCCGCCATTTCATCAACAACAACGACAATATAAGGCAGGGTCTCAAGATCAAGCGGTTGATTCTCGAAGATTGGCTTACCAGAATCAGGATCAAACCCTGTTTGGACACGACGGACAAGCATTTCTCCCGTTTGTCGAGCTTCCTTGACACGCACATTATATCCATCGATATTACGAACGCCCAATTTAGACATTGCGCGATACCGATTCTCCATCTCGCGGACTGCCCACTTTAAAGCAACGATGGCCTTCTTGGGATCCGTAACAACAGGTGAAAGTAAATGGGGAATTCCATCATAAACAGACAGCTCAAGCATTTTCGGGTCAATCATAATGAATTTACATTGATCCGGTGACAGGCGGAAGAGAAGGGACAGAATCATCGTATTTACGGCAACGGATTTCCCTGAGCCTGTGGTTCCCGCAACCAAAAGATGAGGCATACGGGTCAAATCAGCAATGACAGGTTGCCCGCCAATATCCTTACCCAAAATCAACGCCAGGTGTGTCGTCGTCTTCTCGTAAGCATCTGTTTGAAGAAGCTCACGCAAATAAACAGTCTCCCTTGTCGCATTTGGCAATTCAATACCAATGACATTGCGTCCTGGGATAACCGCGATACGAGCGGACAAAGCGCTCATGGACCGCGCGATATCATCCGCAAGCCCAATGACTCGAGAAGTCTTAATTCCTGCGGCTGGTTTAAATTCATACATTGTTACAACAGGGCCGGGGCGAACGGTGACAACTTCTCCCCGAACTCCAAATTCCTCCAACACAGTCTTCAAATGATAGGCTGACTCTTCTAGGATTTTTGGATCAATGGCCTGGGTTGTCTTTCGCAACAAAGGATCAAGCAGATCGCAGGAAGGTAATTCATAATCTTCCCACCCTATGGAACCTGCATCAGTCGTCGAATCATAAGAGTATAATGTCTTGGTCGGACTCTTCTTTGAAATATAGGATGAAACTTCTTCAAGAACATCCCCGTCTTCTGAATCCTGCAAAGGAGCATCAGGCCAAATTATAGGTGTCTCTGATCGATCCGTTTCCATTGGGGGGGCAAAGATCTCTCTATCTTCTGGCATGATATTCAGGTCAGGAGAAACAATAACAGGTGACCTCCCCTCATTGGGGTCCATGTCCTTAGTAACTTTAAGAGCAAACGGGGATACTGGTTTCTTCTTGGACAAGACAAGCTTGTTGAATTCGTGATCAGAAAGGTCTTCGCGGCGCCGTCCCTTAAAGAGGCGACGGGTGAGAAGGTCATAAAACCAAAGGATAATTCTACCAAATACAAGGCCCATGCCCATAATGGCTCGTCCGACCTGTTTGAAAGAGAGGCCCAAGCTCAAGAGCAACAAGAAGAATGACGTAACTGAGAACACCAAGCCAACGGCAATGTAGGACGCCCAAGAGGAGCCAATAATGTGGTGAATTTGACTCAAAAAGATATCCCCGAGAGCGCCGCCTAAGCTGTTAGGAAGAAGCCAGGTTTTGGGCGGTGTGCATTGAGCCGCAACACAAGCACTCAAGAGAACAGCACACACCAAGGCAAAAATTCTAAATGTAGTCCATTTCAAGGGGAGCGAAATCAAGGACCGGATGCCCCACCCCAAAAGAGCAACGATAAAAAATACTGCAGATAGGCCGAATGTTTGGAGCAGGACGTCGGCCACAACAGCACCGGGAAAGGCCAAAATATTATTGGCCGGGCCCTCAATGGCTAAATTCCAAGACGGATCAGAAGAATGATAGGTTCCCAAAATAGCTGCCAACATAACGGCCAAAAAAATCGTAAACAAACCCATAAACTGACCAGCGCGCCGCCTCAAAAAAGCCGTCACTCCAGAAGGTAAAAAGGCATGCCTGCTATAAGAGCGGGAAGATAAAGCCATAAATCTAATCTACCTAAACTAAAAATTAACCGTTACGCTTGAAATCTTTAAAGTTTGAGAATTACCTAAAGAGCCCGTAAACATAACATCTACACGCTTCTGAATTTTTATACCATGATTTGAAAAATTGATGAAGGTGAATTCGGCAGAAAAAACATAATTGCTGGTGCCGCCGGAGAGAATCGAACTCTCGACCCCACCCTTACCAAGGGTGTGCTCTACCACTGAGCCACGGCGGCATGTCATGACCCAGAAACCATGACATAGGTATAGTCAGGATTCAAGATGAAATTAGAAAAACCAAGTTGATTTTGTTATCGAAATCCTCGAGTCTGTGCACATTTCTCTCAGTGTGAAGGGAAATACACCCTCAACCTAATGATTTGCAATAGAGGAGCAATTGATATAATTAAATATGAAGATAGATTTCCTCAAAAAAGGCCAGAAATACATGACGACAAGCCAACAGAAGCCACCCCCCAAGACGAAAGGGGCTAAATCCGAACGACAAAAGCGCCTCAGTACTGCTTTACGGGAAAATTTACGCAAAAGAAAGGCTCAGAGCCAGGAGCGGGAAAAGTCGAAGGCTTCTGAGGTTTGAATAGCGTTTATAATCAGATAGTTACGTCATTGCGAGGAGCGGTGACGTAATGAGTCGGGTGAGGAGTGGTAATGATAGATAATTAATCATTATAGTCGAATCCTTGCGCATCTATCCGTCCCCCCTTTCAAAAAAACACCTCCAAAAAAGTCTAAAAGTCGTGTACGTTTATTTACAAAGCCCGTTTTCTAGATAAAGGTGATCAATACATGTCCATTTTGCCCGACCGTTGGATTCGTGAACAAGCGCTGAAGCACAAAATGATTGAACCCTTTGTGGACAATCAAGTTCGCGAAGCTGAAAGTCATGAAGATGTTTTGAAAGTGGTTAATGCCTCACAACTTTCGCGTGTGCAGAGTTCACCCCAAAAGGCCAATAGTGTTATCTCGTATGGCGTCTCCTCTTATGGATACGATGCCCGCGTGGCAGATGAATTTAAGATCTTCACAAACGTGGATAGTGCCATTGTAGACCCGAAAGCCTTTTCGCCGTCCAGTTTTGTGGATCGTAAAACCGATGTGTGTATAATTCCCCCTAACAGCTTTGCCCTTGCCCGCACCGTCGAGTATTTCCGTGTGCCTCGCGATGTATTGGTTATTTGCCTTGGCAAGTCCACTTACGCCCGCTGTGGAATTATCGTAAATGTCACGCCCTTAGAGCCCGAGTGGGAAGGCCACGTCACCTTAGAGTTTTCTAATACAACGCCGCTTCCGGCCAAAATTTATGCCAATGAAGGCGCTTGCCAATTCCTCTTTTTAAAGGCGGATACAGTTTGCGACGTCTCTTACCGCGACCGCCTGGGCAAATATATGGGGCAAGTAGGCGTCACCTTACCACGCCTCTAATCCCTCATCGACAATGACAAGTAATTGAAAGGACAGATAAAAGACCATGCAGCAGATTAAAATCAAAGGGGGTATTCCCCTGAAAGGGGAAATTTCCATCAGTGGCGCTAAAAATGCGGCGCTCCCCCTCATGACCGCTGCTCTCTTGACCGATGAGCCCTTGACCTTAACGAATATGCCCGATTTGGCCGATATCACTTCGATGCTGGCGCTTCTGGATCAGCACGGCGTTCAAGTGAGCTCTGATTTAGAGAATAAGACCCTGACGCTGACCGCAAACACAATTCACAACACAACCGCGCCTTATGACATTGTGCGTAAAATGCGTGCCTCCATATTGGTTTTAGGGCCTCTTTTGGCCCGGTGTGGCCAAGCTCAAGTCTCTTTGCCAGGTGGCTGTGCCATTGGTGTTCGACCCATTGACATCCATTTGAGTGGCTTGCAGGATTTAGGTGCCGAGATCGATTTGCTGGACGGCTATATTCATGCAAAAGCCCCGAAGGGCCTCATCGGGACCACCATTACCATGCCCATCATTTCTGTGACCGCTACGGAAAATCTCATGATGGCCGCCACTCTTGCAAAAGGAGAGACGCGCCTTATTAATGCGGCACGTGAACCTGAGATTATTGACTTGGCCAATTGCTTGAACGCCATGGGTGCCGACATTTCGGGCGCAGGCACGGATACAATTATCATTCAAGGCATAAAAACCCTTCACGGGGCAACTCACCGGGTGATCCCTGATCGTATTGAAACAGGGACTTATGCGATGGCAGCCGCCATCACGAAGGGGTCTATTCATTTGAAGAATACCTCTCTGGATTTGATACCATCGGCTTCGGCTCTTCTCCAAAAAGCAGGGATTACTTTGACTCCTACGGACCAGGGATTTCAGGTGAACGCCTCTTCTGGAGATATTCAAGGGGTTGACGTTATGACCGAGCCCTATCCTGGGTTTGCAACTGACCTACAAGCCCAAATGATGGCTTTGATGAGCATTTGCAATGGGGCGTCGATGGTCACAGAAACCATTTGGGAGAACCGTTTTATGCATGTGCCGGAACTGTGCCGAATGGGAGCAAACATCACGGTTCATAGCTCTTCTGCTCTTGTTCGGGGTGTCCCTAACCTGCGGGGAGCCCCTGTTATGGCAACTGACTTGCGGGCATCGGTCTGTTTAGTGTTGGCTGGCCTTGCGGCCGAAGGAGAAACTTTAATTAGTCGCGTTTATCATCTTGATCGCGGATACGAACGGGTGGAAGATAAGTTAGGAAGATGTGGAGCGCATATCGAACGAATCGCTGAATAAAGGAGTTCGCATGACCAAGGATTTTGTGCCACTTCGGCTACTCGCCCATGATGAAGAAGACCTAACAATAATGGCAGCCCACCTGCAGGATGCCTTACTCCCCTTGGTTTCTATGGTTTATGAACCAAAACAAGCCACCTTTACCCTGTTAGCGAATAGATTCTGTTGGGAACACCCCCCCGTCGACCATGAAGGCCAGCCGATGTATCACCGCATTCACTCCGGCATCACCTTCAAAAATATTGATAAAGTTCATCATCGCGGATTTGATCGCAAAGGCAAGACCCGGATACTCAACCTTTTGACGATTCATGCGAAAAGAGCAGGCGCCATTCACCTTGTCTGCTCCCAAGCCCATGAAATTCGCCTTGAAACAAAGGATTTGCACTGCCATTTAGGCGATTTGCATCATCCTTGGCCTACCCGAAAGAAGCCAATGCATATTCATGAACATATTGAAGCATTGCAAGGAGCGGGTTTATTAAAATAAAGAATGAAAGTCTTGGCTTATTATGCTAAACAGACAGTAAAATCAGTATTGGTATGATTATTTTTAGGAGCGAGTCAAAGTCGTATGGCAAAAGAAGATTTAATTGAATTCAGTGGTATCGTGATCGAGCTCCTCCCCAATGCAATGTTTCGTGTTCGTTTAGAAAACGATCATGTTATTTTAGCCCATACCTCTGGCAAGATGCGCAAAAACCGTATTCGCGTTCTGGTCGGGGACACTGTCACTGTTGAAATGACCCCCTATGATTTGACCAAAGGTCGCATCACTTTCCGTCAGAAGTAAGCTAAATTCAAGGAAAGTCCACCAAGATTCACCCCATTGGGTTATAACTCTGGCAATAAAACAGATAACTTTAATTCATTTGATTTTCTTAACATTGCCACTACCAATTGTCGTCATCCACAGACACCTTCGGTGTCACCTGTTTCCATGACTCATTAGTATCTCAACTTGCTTCTTTTTGCTTCCTAGGTTTTGTATCCTCAGAGATTTTTTCTTCTTTAACCTGAACTAGATCAATATCTATTTTTCCTGTACCAAAGTTTTTAAATGATTGCAGGGCCAAATCCCTCAAAGTTAGTCCAGTCCGTGTTTTCAAGCGTGCCAGGTGCGTTTCAACTGTCCGGGGAGACATGGAAAGAATAGACCCTATTTCCTTATAGGATTTGCCCTCTTGTAAGAGCTGTAAACAAAGGGCTTCATAGGTCGTTATGTAATCATTTAAGCCTTCCCCAATTTTGAAACGAGACGACCGCTGAGGTAAAAAGAAAGGCCTGCCACTCAGTCCAGGTTTCAACGTTACACCCTTAATGCGTTGCTGGCTTATTTTTTCAATGAGCGCTTTGGCTATCTTAGGGAAAAGTTCAGAGAACATTTGAAGATCTTTCAAGATTTGAAGGTAGTATGATGAGGGTGAAAGATGCAGTTCTGACATTGCGAATGTTGTACAATCGTAAAACTTTTTTCGCCGGCTAATGATCGTGAGACCATGATAAATTTGATTCTCTTCACGGGTTAAAGAATGGACTTCCGGTGTTAAGAATTCATCCCAGAAATAGATTGGTGATTGGTGGATATATGTTGGAATCGTGTAGGAGGGTTCAACGAAATTATTTTCAAAAAAATCTTTAAAAAACATAGGGTTGTTTGCCAAAACAATATACGACTCATCTTTATAGATTCGTTTAAACTGAAAGTAAGATAATCCACGCGGAACAATAAAAAACTTACATATATTATCAACAGCTTCTGCGATAAGAGCCAAGTTTTTAAAATCTATGTTTTGCATCAGTAACATCCTTATATTTAACTGGATGAACCTCCGAAACTAAGACAGAACTTATTTAATATCCATCATTGCAAGTAATTACTGCTGCAATTTATCAGAGTATCAGTGCAAGTTTTTTAGCACAGACCCACAATAAAACACGTACGGGATCAACCCTGACAAAGATTCTTCATAATCTCTATACTGTTCATCATGTCTGGCTAGTAAGGGATTATATTTCAAGATGTCGCTTTCATGGATCTATGAGAACTTACTACCAAATAATTTAGAAGTAACGTCAAGTTACCCATAAATGGAGAACATATTTGTTCTCAAGGGCCACGCGGAGCCCCAATCCGCGACCAATCTTCCTCCTTCATCAACTGAGTTTGGAGTAACTCTCATTCAACCTGTACACATTATATCCTGCATACCGAAGATGAGCATTAAGGCAATTAGCCACATCACACACCCTATGATAAAGTCCAGTATTTTCCAGGCGATAGGCTTTTGAAACAAGGGTCCGAGAAACTGCGCTCCAAATCCCAAACTAAAAAACCAGACAAAGGAGGCAACGATCGCACCTAAGGTGAAATAAAAGCGTTCAAAGGATGGGAATTGCGCGCCGATACTGCCCACCAAAACGACCGTGTCTAGATATACATGCGGGTTTAAAAGACTTAACGCTAACACAGTTGTGATGGACTCTTTAAGAGTCGGCATATGTCCTCTTCCCTTATTTATCTTCAAGGATTCAGTCTTAAAAATGCTGCGAAAGGAACGCAAGCCATAGTAAAAGAGAAAAGCCGCCCCACCCCACCGTGCAATGGCCAAAAGGAGACTGCTAGAGGTTAAGAGGCGCCCAAACCCTCCGACACCCAACATGATGAGAAAAGCATCAATGACGGCACAAATCAGGACCGTGACCAACACATGATTTTTCAGAATACCTTGCTTCAAGACAAAGGCATTCTGAGCGCCAATAGCGATAATGAGACCTGCGCCCGTTCCAAATCCTTCGAGTAAGGGTGTAATACATACATGAGCCATGGAAGGGTCCCTTTCAGAAGTGTATATTCCTGATCTATTCGTATAATTTTTTCAAATCGTACGCAAGAGTCGAACCGTTTACTTTTCCTCACTGCCAGTCTTTTTTTGGTCCTCCTTTTTTGGTAGGACAGGAGCTTCATAGGAAGTCTTTTCAGGGGTCGATCGGGTGCAAGGAGCACGACCATAAATGGCAAGAAGATTCTGGGCCGTGACCCAAACAACCTTATGAGAAAAGGGATTTGCGGGATCATAACTGATCGGGCGATCGATAACTTGATCCCTCGACTGAGTGTTGAGTTCCTCATCTTTTCCAATGGGTGGCGGATGTGAGGGATTTGGATACGCCCCCCTTCCTTGGGGCCCGTGACTGATCAACGCAACGGCAATTTTTGTAGAGCTTGCTTCCTTTTCTCCTCCCTTAACCGTTAACTGTATATTTTGATTCAATAGATAACATAAGTTACCTCCCAATTGCCTTATCAGTTCAGTGGGTGTTTTAGCGAAAACATCATCAACCTTATAGGTAAACCAGCGGTGATACCCATCCTTTGCGAGAGCTTCAGGTATGCCTAACGCGCCAAAAGGAACAATCCCCTGTACCCGGCCGGGAGTGCTCTTACCTGTAAAGTCACCGGCATAAGGCAACTTTTTGTGTTGAAGGGCATAGCTCGAAAGCGCAAAAAGGATTTTTTCTTGATTCTGGGTAGTTGTTGAAGCCTTTTGCCACTCCATCATGACTTTGAGCGCAGGCATGGTCAGACCACCGATCAACCCAATGATAATTAACACAACGGCCATTTCAATGAGGGAAAAACCAGGAAGATTGCGGCGCATGGTCAGTTTCGACTTTTTCTGTTTTTCTAAAGAACTACCATACCCTTACAACCAAAAGAAGAGTTATTTGAAGCGGAGAATTCTTTCAACTTAAACAAAAGTTACATTTGTAACTGAAGCATTTAATGCTTCCAAGGCTGCAAAGCTTGAAAGGGTGATATCATAGAAGGTTATTGACCCGCCTCCCGAAAATGTTACAACGGTATCGTCTATTCCCGCCAAACCACCAACAGATGTTGTTGTAAAGGTGCTTGAAGCATCAAGCAGGGCAAGATTGGCTCCAGCTCCCTTGAATTGCAAAATATCTGCATTAGCACCCGTCGCTGTAAGGTCCACAATAATATCTGCATCATTACCGACTTTTCCAAGTCCTCCAATCGTGTCTAATTGAAACACAAATGTGTCACTACTGGTGCCGCCGGTTAAGATGTTCGTATTAATATCTCCTTCTAGGGTATCACTAAAGGCAGAACCGAGAAGATTTTCAATACCTGTAAATGTGTCTCCTAGAGCTTCCCCTGTGTTTGATGCGGGCACAGACAAAGATGCAGAAACCCCTGTCGCAGCATTTGTGTAGGATGCAGTGTCAATTCCTAAACCACCATTTAGAGTATCTCCCCCTAAACCGCCTTCAAGAATATTGTCTCCATTATTTCCCGTCAGAATGTCGCTAAAGGCAGAACCCCGGAGATTTTCGATACTGGTATAAGTATCCCCTAAAGCATCTCCGGTATTAGACCCAGGTGTGAGAAGAGATGCAGTTACACCTCCTAAAGCTGTTTCATAAGAAGCGATGTCAGTCCCCGTTCCCCCATCTAGGGAGTCAGCTCCAGCCCCTCCAATCAAAAGATCATTTCCAGCATTGCCGGACAGACTGTTCGCTGATGCATTCCCATTGAGTACGTCATCGAATATTGATCCGAGAAGATTTTCAATGTTCGCATATGTGTCCCCAAAAGCTTCGCCTGTATTTGTGGCTGGTAATGAGAGAGAGGCAGATACCCCTGTTGTAGCATTAGAGTAGGACGCAGTATCAACACCAAGGCCACCATCGAGTGTATCCGCCCCTAATCCCCCCTCAAGGACGTTCACCCCACTATCCCCTGTCAGGGTGTCATTGAATGACGATCCCCGTAAATTTTCAACACTAGTGTAAGTATCTCCCGCTGCATCTCCTGTGTTTGATCCAGGCGTAAGAAGTGATGCAGTAACCCCCACCAAAGCTGTCTCATATGAAGCCGTATCAGTTCCATTTCCACCATTCAAGATATCACCATCAACTCCTCCGATAAGAATATCATTGCCATCGTCACCGTTAAGTGTATCAATCCCTTCATTCCCATTTAAGGTATCTACTCCAGCATCGCCATTTAGGATGTTAGCATTTGCATCTCCTGTGAGGGTATCATTGAAGGCAGATCCACGTATATTCTCGAAGTTAGAGTAGATATCCCCAACAGCACTACCACCACTCGCTTTCAATGCGGCTGTGGCTCCGGTAAAATTGATAGTTACAGCTGCAGAAGAATGCTCGTAGGACAAGGTGTCACCTGCTAATGTATTACTACCCCCATCAAGAGTATCTGCCCCAAGGCCACCTTCTATGACATTGTTTCCATTATCGCCAATGAGGGTATCACTAAAAGCAGAACCAAGAAGAATTTCAATGCTCGTATAGGTGTCCCCAATAGCTTCGCCGGTATTTGTGGCTGGCAATAAGAGAGACGCAGAAACACCTGTTGTTGCATTTGCGTAGGACGCAGTATCAAGACCAAGGCCGCCATTCATTTGGTCTCCACCTTGCCTTCCTTCCAGGACATTGTCTCCATTATCACCCGTGAGGATATCATCAAAATCAGACCCGCGGAGATTGTCGATATTGCTATAAGTGTCTCCCAATGCATCACCTGTATTTATCGCGGGTGTTGTCAATGATGCTGTAACGCCTGTCAAAGCAGTCTCATAAGAAGCTATGTCAATGCCACTTGTCCCATTCAGGATATCGGCTCCAGATCCGCCAATCAGAACATCATTGCCATTTCCTCCATTAAGGGTATCATTATCAGCACTTCCATCTAAAATATCGTCACCATCGTCGCCATTTAGAATATCATTTTCAGTACCGCCAATCAGGATATCATTTCCACTGCCGCCGTTTAAGGTATCCGCGCCTGCGTTACCGGCTAGGGTGTCATTTCCTGTGTTTCCATTTAATATGTTTGCGTTTGCATCCCCTGTAAGAGTGTCATTAAATGCAGAGCCTCGGATATTTTCGAAGTTGGTGTATATATCTCCTGTAGCGTCACCACCATTGGCTCTCAAGATAGCTGTAGCGCCAGTGAAATCAATAGTTACGCTGGCAGCAGAGTGTTCATAGGAAAGAGTATCTCCCAAAATTGTGTTCCCGCCCCCATCAAGCGTATCAGCTTCTATACCTCCTTCAATAAGGTTGTCAGAAGAATTGCCTGTGAGAGTATCCATAAAGGCAGATCCTCGTAAATTTTCGATTGAAGAAAGTGTGTCCCCCGTGGCATCCCCGTCAGAAATGAAACTCGCTGCTCCTGTATTATCCAGAATAACAGTAACACCAGCATCGGAATGTTCATATGATGCGGTATCGATTCCAGATCCACCGTTTATCTGATCTGCGCCACCCCCTCCTTCCAGGACATTGTTTGCCGTATTTCCTGTAAGAATGTCATTAAAAGTAGATCCTCTTATATTTTCGAAATTGCTGTACACATCCCCTGTAGCATCACCTCCGTTGGCTTTTAGGATGGCGGTAGCACCAGTAAAATCTATCGTAACTCCTGCAGAAGAATGCTCATAGGATAAGGTGTCACCATCTGTTGCATTACTACCCCCATCAAGATTATCTCCCCCTAAGCCCCCCTCAATTTCATTGTCAGAAGCATTGCCTGTTAGAATATCGTTAAAATTAGATCCTCTTAGATTTTGAATATTTTGATATGTGTCTCCTGCCGCATCTCCCGTATTTATGTTGGGTGCATTTAAAGAGGCAGTAACCCCAATAAGAGCCGTTTCATAAGAAGCTGTATTAATGTTAGCTTCCCCATTTAAGGCATCAGCACCGGAGCCTCCAATAAGAATATCATTGCCGTTTCCCCCAACTAGGGTATCATTGTCAGCTCCTCCGTCTAAAATATCGTCACCATCAGAGCCAATTAAAAGATCAGTCCCAGCATTTCCAATGAGGAGATCGTTACCCGCATTGCCATTTATCAAATTATTATTGGCATCTCCTTCGAGAGTGTCATCAAAAGCAGATCCCGTAAGGTTTTCGATGCTAATGTAAGTATCTCCCAATGCATCTCCAGTGTTTGACGCCGGTGTTAAGAGAGAGGCGGTAACTGAAGTTAAGGCCGTTGCATACGAAGCCGTATCAGTACCATTTCCGCCATCAAGAACATCGGCGCCAGAACCGCCATCCAAAATATCATTACCATCGCCCCCAATAAGCGTATCGATACCCCCATTTCCAGTTAAGGTATCAGCTCCGCCACCACCAGATAATACATTTGCATTGCCATCGCCAGTGAGGCTGTCGTTAGATGAAGATCCTCGAATATTTTCGAAATTAGTGTAAACATCCCCTATAGCATCGCCACCGAAGGCTCTTAAGGCAGCGGTAGCCCCTGTAAAATTAATAGTTACTCCCGATAAAGAATGTTCGTAGGACAAAGTATCTCCAAAGCTCGTGTTGCCACCACCATTAAGCGTGTCTAATGAGGAACCTCCTTCAATAACATTGTCTGAATCATTTCCTGTGAGAACATCGTTTAAAGAGGATCCACGAAGATTTTCGATCGAACTAAAAGTGTCTCCCACCGTATCTCCCCCGGAAAGGGAGCTTGCTGATCCATCATTCGCTAAAACAATTGTAACGGCAGCAAAAGAATGCTCATAGGAAGCGGTATCATTCCCCAAACCCCCATCTAGTTGATCTGCGCCAAGTCCTCCTTCTAGGCTATTGTCTGAATCATTTCCTGTGAGAATATCATTTAAAGAGGATCCACGAAGATTTTCGATCGAACTAAAGGTGTCTCCTACCGCATCCCCTCCTGAAGTGGTACTTGCCGAACCGTCATTCGCTAAAACAATTGTAACGGCAGCAGAAGAATGCTCATAGGAAGCGGTATCACTCCCTAAACCTCCATCTAGCTGATCTGCGCCAAGTCCTCCTTCTAGAGTATTATCTGCTCTATTTCCGATGAGGGTATCCCCAAAAGAAGACCCCCGGATATTTTCGAAATTCGTGTAAATATCTCCTTCAGCATCCCCCCCACTAGCCTTTAAGTCAGGAGATGCGCCCGTAAAATTGATAGTGACGGACGCGGATGAGTGCTCATATGACAGAGTGTCTCCTGAGCTTGTATTGTTACCGCCGTCTAGCTGGTCTGCACCAATTCCCCCCTCTAGTGCATTGTCAACAGTGTTTCCTGTGAGAATGTCATTAAAAGCTGATCCTCGAAGATTTTCTATGCTATTATAGGTATCTCCAGCTGCATCTCCAGTATTTGAGGCGGGTGTAAGAAGTGAAGCCGTAACCCCAAATGTAGAAGTTTCATAGGAAGCCGTGTCAGTGCCTGTTCCTCCGTTAAGTGTGTCTGCCTCACCTCCCCCAATCAGGGTATCATTTCCTACATTCCCATTTAATAAATTAGCACCTTCATCCCCATACAGAGTGTCATCAAAAGCAGACCCATTCAGATTTTCAATGCTATTATATGTATCTCCTGTGGCTTCTCCGGTGTTTAATGCCGGCGTTAGAAGGGAGGCGGTGACGCCAGTTAAGGCATTGCTGTAAGAAGCTGTGTCTGAACCAAGACCACCGTCCATTTGATCAGCACCCTGTCCACCTTCAATTAAGTTATTATTATCATCACCAATCAAGATATCATCAAAATTAGATCCCCGAAGATTCTCAATACTAATATAAGTATCTCCCGCGGCATCTCCTGTATTTGATGCCGGTGTTTGAAGAGATACCGTAACCCCTGTTAAGGCGGAGGCGTAAGAAGCCGTATCAGTGTTAGCTCCTCCATCTAAGACATCTGCCCCTGCTCCGCCGGTGAGGACATCATTTCCACTGCCGCCGCTTAGGATATTGCCATTGGCATCTCCAATGAGCGTGTCATTAAATACGGAGCCAGTAAGATTGTCGATGCTATTATAAGTATCCCCTGCGGCGTCTCCTGTATTTGATGCCGGTGTGAGGAGGGAGGCAGTAACACCAATTGAAGCAGTCACATAGGATGCTGTGTCATTGCCACTTCCTCCATCTAAGACATCGGCGCCTGATCCACCAATGAGCGTGTCATTATCATTCCCCCCATTTAAAGTGTCATTATCACCTCCGCCATCTAAGGTGTCATTGCCGTCATCGCCATTGAGGATATCTGCCCCAGCATTGCCTAATAGAGCGTCATCCCCAATATTTCCGCTGAGGACGTTCCCATTAATATCTCCCGTGAGAATATCGTTAAAAGCTGATCCACGGAGATTTTCGATGCTAATGTACGTATCCCCTTGCGCATCTCCGGTGTTTAATGCCGGGGTTAGAAAAGAAGCGGTAACTCCAGTTAAGGCGGTTTCATAGGAAGCCGTATCAGAGCCCGTTCCCCCGTTTAGAATGTCTGCCCCACTTCCCCCAATGAGGGTGTCATTTCCTACATTGCCGTTTAAACTATTAGAACCTTCATTGCCAACAAGAGTGTCGTCAAAGTTTGATCCAATAAGGTTTTCAATGCTAATGTACGTATCCCCTGCAGCATCTCCTGTATTTGATGCCGGTGTGAGAAGAGATGCCGTAACCCCCGTTAAGGCGGAGGTGTAAGAAGCTGTATCAGTGTTAGCTCCTCCATCTAAGACGTCTGCTCCGGCTCCTCCGGTGAGGACATCATTTCCATTGCCGCCGCTTAGGATATTGCCATTGGCATCTCCAATGAGCGTGTCATTAAATCCGGAGCCAGTAAGATTGTCGATGCTATTATAAGTATCCCCTGCGGCGTCTCCTGTATTTGATGCCGGTGTGAGGAGG
>JAIESE010000068.1 GCA_019746225.1 Alphaproteobacteria bacterium
AACCGAATGGCCAATCAGCTTTCATGAACTGTCGTGAATGTGCCGTCAGGGTGAGAGAGATCATTCCCATCGAAGTCGAAACGGGCTTCAAATCCCTCACCATGAAAATGTTCGATGTTAAAGGCGATGCAGAAGCCCAGACGCGCCGCTTGAAGCAGTATTTTGGAGATGCTTGGCAATATCTCGCACGTGGCTCCAGTGATGCGGCCCACATCATTCAGCAAGAATTAATGCTGAATAGTTATCGAGGAGCGTTGCAAGACAAACGGGATGAGCTTGGTTTGGGTCGCAATAGCGCTGAACTCGCGCATTTGAATGCAGATCGTGGAATAGCACAGCAGGATAGTTCCTTTCTTGTCAAAGCCGCCCTGTCCGGTTCACAAATCCCGATCCTTCACACCATTATCTTTACCCTTGCTCTCATTTATTTTGCCGTCATGGCTCCCATGACCTTCTTGCCCGGAGGAATCGGATTGCTCGTCACATGGGTAAAGGTAATGGCATGGCTCGCCACCTGGCCGATCTTGCTCGCGATCCTAAATGCCTTGGGCCATATGTTTGCTGCTCAAAGCACAGCCTCACAAATGATGGGGTATGGGCAAGGTCTTAACCTCATGACCCAGAATGGCTTAGCCGATGCGGCCTACAATGCCTACTGTTTTGTGATGGGGCTGCAATATTCAGTTCCGTTCATTTCTTATGCCCTTCTTTGGAGTGGTGGCTATGCATTTTCTCAACTGTCCTCATCCTTCACCCAAAGTGGTGAAGCGTTCGCAGGCAAAGCTGGTGCCGAAGTGGTTGATGGTAATGTCTCCTTCGATGCACAAAATTTGCATACGCGTTCCATAGCCAATTCCCAAATCGCTCAACAACAGCTTGGCTCCTCCTTCAATTATGGCTCTCGTTTTGATGATGGAAAGATGGCAGCCCTGTATGGGACCGAAGGTCAGCTCACCTTGCAAGAACATCAAACGCAGCTGGGGACTAACGTCTCTCAAAACGATGCTGTGAGCGCCATGTCAGGACTTCAAAGTCAAGTAGCCATGCAGTCGTCCCTCAACCACACGAAAGCAGCAGGTCAACAAGTTCAAATGGGCATGAACGAGTTGTTCTCCTTAACCAAGAGCCTTGCGGATAGCCAAGGATTTACAGAAACATTTGGAGAATCAGGCTCAGCAAGTGCCCAAAAATCTCTATCAAATTCCATGGATATCGCCAAGCAATTTGCCAAGGATCATAACATTTCTGAAGATAAGGCATTTAATATATTGCTTGGCGCGAGTGCTGAAATGGGGGGTGGTGCTGGGGGACAGAATTCTGGCTTTTTTGGAAAGCTTGCTGCGAGCCTTGGGGGACAATTGCAGGCTTCTGCCAGAGATAGTGAAGGCATTTCAGAGAGCATTAAAAGCGGGCAAGCGAAGCAGTTTGCCGATAACTTAAGTCATGGATTGCAATATGTTGAAGACAATAAAGGATCAACCAGTAATACCCTCTCAAGTCAAAAACTCGACCAGGCTCAACAACATTTCAACAAGGCAGAAAACTTTTCAGAACAGGCGACCGCTAGCCTCCAAGAGTCTCAAATGTGGAGCGAAACTGCCTCCCTCCAGAGGCAAAAAGGAATTGCTTCAGGCAGCAATCTCAATGATTCATCCCTGGCTTTTGTTGCAGACAAACGATTCGGGGGAGATCGGGTGGCAGCAGCAGCTTGGCAAACACAAAATCCCTCCGCTTACCAAAAAGATATCGAAGGATTTTTGGATAAGAGCCAAACCAGTATGCAACCAAGTAACCTCTCATCGAGGGCAGATGTTTCTCAGCACAATACGGACTTGAGGCAAAACATAAAATCAACGCCTACAAACAATCCTGGCCTCGAGGATGTGCGGCAGAAGCACAATCTTAATCAAGGTGGTTACGAGCTAGAAGCAACATTGCAGGCTCGTCGACAAGAAACTAGACAGACCATAGATCAACACAAAGTCCCTCTCAACAATGAAGAGTTTAGAGGGGAACTTGATGCACCCGACCAGGCGTTTGAAGGTGAGAAGAGCAAGGGGCTTATAATGAAATCTTGGAATAAAATAAGGAAATAATTTTGAACTTATCCTTCATAAATCCATTGCCATCAAGAGTAGGGATTTGCCAGCTTGTTATCCGAAGCGGCATTGTACATCGGGCTATGAATAACACTCATGGGATAGGACCATTGCATTGCTTGATTCTGATTGGGCGACCAATAGGGATACTTTATTTTTCCCAACAGCATCGCAATTCCAGAAGGGATGAAAACAATTCCAAGGTAGGTAAAGAGAAAAGCAGTGTAGTAACCAACTTCTTCAATAAAAAAGTAACAAGTGAGGGCCATGAATGCACTCATTGGAAAAGCTATACGGCGCAACTTGATCATGAATGCATTAAATTCATCCATTTGTTGGGTAGTCACTTTAGCCCATTGGAAATAGGCTTCAGGAGCACGCAAAGAGTCTTTATAGCCTCTATAGGTAAAGAACCACCAGTCCCAAGACAGGGTCAACATCACATGGGACAAGAGGAAAAGAAAGAGGTTTTCTGTAGCAAGAAAGATGCAGAAACTCATGAAAGCCGTAATACAAATACGCTTATTACGGTAAAACTTCACCTTGATCTTAGGAATTTCTTCCAAAGGAGTTTCGGTAGAGTTATTGGATATTTCACTCATCTTTTTCATCCTTTCATGCTTCACTTTACCACAACACCTTCAAGTCAAATGGAAATTATTCAATCGCTTAACAAACAAAAACCTAGATGTGTGACACTTTTAACAACTAGAAGGGAGCAATATCCATGATGAAAACTTTTACTCGGGGTGGTCAGGTTACCCTTCATAATCTTCATATGATTCGTCAAGTGCTGGTTGTCACAATCATCACATCCTTGCTGATAGGCATTTTGTTCTTTGGAACGAAGAGCTGGTTTGATTATACACCCTATGAACGCTCGGCCGCTTGGGCTTATTACTGGGCAGAATTTAAAATAAGTATTCCATTTGTAAAGGCCCATAAACTGACTCAATATTACACTAATCCGGATGGAACTCAGAGGATCGTTCGCTCAATTGACATCCACAAGGATCGCAGACACCAAATCCATGCCAAAAATGTAAAACAGCAGATCATTGACAATGCTTGGCTTTCCCTCCGTGTCACGTTTTGGGTATTCGTGATTGTTTGTGGGATCTGGTTGTGGAGAGGGCATTCTACTGCTCGTAAGCGTATCCTATCCGGAACAGAAGTTGTGTCAGCTAAAATGCTTAAAAAACTGATCAGAAACCGCAAGGAGGCGTCTGATTTGACGCTAGCGGGCGTGCCACTCATCAAAGATAAGGAGAAGCAGCATACGTTGATCATTGGAACGACGGGGTCCGGCAAAACAAATTGTATCCACGAGCTGTTGCAACAGATTCGAGTTAAAAAGCAGCGCGCGATCATTGTTGATATGACGGGCGCTTTTATCGAAAAGTATTATCGACCTGAAAAGGATATCATATTGAACCCGCAGGATGCGCGCTCAAAACCTTGGCATGTTTGGGGGGACTGTCCGAAATCCCATCATATACGCCTAATAGCCTCGGTTCTCATACCTTCAGATAACAAAGGGAATGAGTCTTATTGGACGAAAGCCAGTCGGGTGGTTTTTATGGCAACAGCTGAAAAGCTGCTCGCGCTCAATCGCCTAAACAACACAGAGTTCTTGCGCTACGCCACCAACGGCCCCATCCGTGAAATCGAGTCATTTTATAGTGACACCCAAGCGGCAGCAATCGTGAATTCGGACGCCGCTGAGACGGTGATGGGGGTGCGTTCAAACTTGCAAGCTCATACGGAATGTATAACGTTTTTTAAGGAAACTGATCGCTCCTTTTCCATTCGGGAATGGGTACAAGATGAGAAAAACGAAGGCTGGTTGTTCTTATCCTCTCCTCCCCAGCTGCGTGAGGAAATTGCACCGCTCATGACTCTTTGGACTTCAATCGCGACCGATGCGCTGATGGGTCTTCCCCACAGTCAAGAACGGCGTCTCTGGATCGTCGTTGATGAGCTTCCAGCCATCAAGAAATTGCCGAAGCTCCAGATGATGCTGGCTGAAATCCGAAAGTATGGCGGCTGCGCAATCCTTGGAGCCCAGGATATGAGTCAATTAGATGAGATTTACGGCCACAACATTGTCAAGTCGATTGCGAACCTCTGTAGCACAAAAGTCGTATTTCGCATCGAGGGCGCAGAGATTGCCGAGCGTATGTCCAAATGGCTGGGTGTTCAAGAGGTCTCTGAGACCATGGAGAACATCTCCTACGGCGCTCACCAAATGCGTGATGGCGTCTCTCTCAACGATCAACGTAAAGAAAAACCCACAATTCATTCCGATCGCCTCATGAAGCTGCCAGACTTACAGGCGTACCTCAAATTTCCAGGGGACTACCCGATAGCGAAGGTGGAATTCAAGATTCATAAGCTGGATGGTGTGGCGGAGGGGCTTGTGGAGATTGGAACTTCTTATGAATAGTTGACAATCTAAAAGGAGGAAATAATTAGGTAGCATACTTCTTTAGGAATTTATGTTTTTTTTCACCAAAGAGTTTAGTACTTTGAATGAATTGGAGCGATTCATTTCAAGAAGTATAATTCGTAACTCGTTGTTAGGGATACTGTAATAAGATAAAAGCCCCCTAGTTTTCTGTTTATCTATCTTTATGTGAATTTCATGTCTTCCAGTTGAAAGCCAATAATAATTTACTCCTGCTACCCTCTTTCTGAATGGATAAATCAAGCCATTAACAGCGTCGTTTTTATAAAAAATATGTATGATTCCGACAGTTTTTCTTCTATGGAAGCAAAGACAATGCTAAAGTGAAAACCAAATGGTCGCATTGGAAAAGAAATGAAGAAAACGATATTTTTTATACCCACAATGGACTGCCCAGCTGAAGAAAAGCTGATACGTAAAAAATTAAAGTCCCTTCCTAATGTAGGACATGTGGAATTTAATTTAACTAAACAAGAATTAATTGTGACCCATCAGGCATTTGATGTCTCTGTTATCCAAAAAGCTCTGGTCTCATTAGGTATAGTAGCTCATATAAGAAATGGCTCTTATACCGACAAACAGCTTAGATTGTTGCGACTTCACGTAACAACTAAGGATTGGATGAACATAATCATTTCAGGATTATTAGCTGCCTCTTCTGAGATTGTAGCATTTAAGACGAATGTTGAAAATTCTCCCTGGATCATAGTTTTAGCAATCGCATCTATGGTGGTGGGTGGACGTGAAATTTTTATTAAAGGGTTACGCGCTGTACAAAATTTCATACTTAATATAAATTTTTTGATGACAATTGCTGTTCTTGGAGCTGTTATTATTGGGGAATGGCCAGAAGCAGCTATGGTAACATTTCTTTTCGGGCTAGCTGAAACAATTGAAAGTTATTCCTTAGATAGGGCACGACAGGCTATCCAGCGATTAATGGAGATTTCACCAGATGTTGCTACGGTGCAAACGGAAAAGGGCAAATGGCAAATTAAATCTGTTCAAGAAATCCAGGATAATGATGTGGTGTGGGTAAAACCTGGAGAACGTATTCCTTTAGATGGAATCGTGCTTAAAGGGCGCACGAGTGTAAATCAAGCACCTATTACGGGCGAATCGATTCCTGTTGAGAAAAATGTTGGAGATGTGGTCTTTGCAGGATCACTCAACGAACGAGGTTCATTTGAATTTAGGGTTACAGCTCACACAAACGAGACTTTACTTGCTAAGATAATTCGTGCTGTTCAACAAGCCCAGAGTGAACGAGCTCCAACACAACGGTTTGTTGATCAATTTGCAAAATATTATACACCAACGATGGTTATTTTAGCTATTTTAATTGCTATTTTACCGACACTTATTTGGCAGGATCCTTTTTACCCGTGGTTTTATAAGGCCTTGGTGCTATTGGTCATTGCCTGCCCATGTGCTTTGGTGATTTCTACGCCGGTGACGATCGTAAGTGCTCTAACCGCTGCAGCTAAACAAGGTATTTTAATCAAAGGAGGAGTTTATCTCGAACAAGGTTGTCATTTAAAAGCAATTGCCTTTGATAAGACTGGAACTCTTACGGAAGGAAAACCTAAAGTTACTGATGTTATTAATATGACTAAAATTTCTGATCAGGACATTCTACGCCTTGCTGCTAGCTTAGAGGTGCACTCAGAACATCCAATTGCTAATGCTATATTAAAACCATTGGCAAATTTTGGGACCACTTGGCGACCTATTATCCGTCAATGAATATGAAACCGTTCCTGGACGAGGATTAGTTGGTATAATTGATGACACACAGTATTTTCTAGGTAATCATCGCTTTGCTGAAGAAAAAAATGTATGCAATACGCAAATTGAAGCCATATTAAAGCAACTCGAACAGCAGGGTAAAACGACACTAATATTGGGAGACCAGCTTGAGGTATTAGCGATTTTTGCCGTTGCAGATACATTGCGCGAATCAAGTTATTGGGCAATTCAAGCTCTTCACAAACTTGGGATTAAAATAGCCATGATTACTGGCGATAACCCAACAACCGCTCAAGCTATCGGTCAGAAGCTCAGCATTGATGATATTCAATCCAATTTGTTACCAGAAGAGAAACTCACTGCAATTGGTGTTTTGTTACGGAAATATAACAAAGTGGGGATGGTGGGGGATGGTATTAACGATGCTCCAGCACTTGCGAAAGCAAGTATCGGATTTGCTATGGGTCATTCTGGAACGGATGTGGCGTTGGAAACGGCGGATGTCGTCCTTATGGATGATAATTTTGGTAAGTTACCTTTTTTTATGTATCTCAGTCGCCATGCATGGCACAAATTGATTCAAAATATTGTTATGTCGATCGGAATTAAAATTATCTTTTTTGTTTTGGCGCTATGGGGCATGGCTTCCTTATGGATGGCAATATTAGCGGATATGGGAACGAGTTTAATTGTGGTTATAAATGGGCTGAGCCTTTTGAATTATTCTAAATCGAAAGATCAATAGGTCAAAATATATAGTGAGCTGGTTTAAGCTCAATCCGGTGTGTAGTTTCCTATTTTAAAGAAAGAGGTATAGAGCAGGGATGGTCGAGCGAGAAAGTTTCTATTAAGTAGAAAAACAACCTCAAGCGAACCTAAATTGCTCGAATTTTCTTTTAGTTTTGGGATAACTTATCAGTTAGGGGGTAATCTCCTTTTATTTTATTAACTAAATCTAAACTCTCCCAGATATAGTATAATTATTATAAGGGCATGCCAGTAATTAAAAGAACTCTCAAATTTAAAAATAGATAAGATGGAGATGAAAGGTGAAAAACAAATATGGTTTTGGTAAAGTAGTTCCTTATACTTTCGAAGTAGCTACTGAGAAAGTAAAAAAAGAACTTGAAAAGGAAGGTTTTGGCACAATAACAGAAATAGATGTGGCGGCAACCTTGAAAAAGAAGCTAAATCAGGAAATGTCACCCTACCTTATTTTAGGGGCCTGCAACCCTAATTTTGCCCATAATGCCTTAAAAATTGATTCTTCTATTGGTCTTTTCTTCCTTGTAATGTAGTCTTAAGGGTAGACGACAATGATCAGGTAAATGTAGAAATTATGGACCCAAATGCCATACTAAATCTTGTGGGACGACCCGAAATAAACCTAATTGCAAAAGAAGTAAGGCAACGTCTAGAGCGGGTCTTAGAGTCACTCTAAATACGTATAGTTACTCTGTAAACTTGGACAGAGTCTTTATAGAGACTCTCTAAGGAAATCCCCAACACATCACGATCTTTGTATTTTCTTCTTTATTGATATAAATCACTCGAATTAATACAAGGATACCAAGTCCTGATTATCTCATTTTACTAGACTCTTAAGTAAGTCTCGTCGTGAACTTAAAAAAATCGATTGCTATCAGGGCGTAAAGCAGATTTATGGTGTTGAGGTATTGATTTCAGCATTTTTTCATAAATTATTAATTATTTATAACTATTATGGACTATAGCAATGAATTGTAACAGATCTAGAGGGGGTTAACTTGAAAACTTTTATGAAATCGCTACTGGTATTTAGCGTGTTATGGTTGTCATTTTCTGTTGTCTATGCTCAAGATGGCAAGGACAAGAATAGTGTGGAGTCCTCGACTAGCAAGGCGGATAAAGGTAAATCAACTGATTCGCCAGAGATGGTCGAAATGAGGAAAAGAATAGAAAAAATGCAAGATCAAATGCAGCAACTGGATGCTGACATGACAGATATGATGGTTAGCTTGCCCGATGCAAAAATGAAAGAACAAATGCGAGGTATGCATGGAAATATGGGGACCATGATGCAAAATATGCACACCATGATGAACTGCTGCAATTCTAACATGGGATCAATGAATGACATGATGGCTTGTTGTGGTTCCAATATGGGGAACAAGCATGGGGGGATGATGCAAGACAATCAACATCATGGAATGATGTATGATGATAATTATGACCAGCAAAATGCAGGTACCAATAAGAAATGATAGGCTAATAATACAGCCTCGCTGTTATTGTGGACAGGTGAATGAGCCATGGGATCCTACCTCTTGGTAGGGCAACACTGATTTGACGCTTTTTCATGGCACATCCCGTTGATGAGTTGATACTATGTTCATTTTGTAAGAATTGCACCATAATGATAGGGTGGAGGTTCCATTACGCGACTTAGAGTAAAATCTAGGAGGCTTAGTATATCATCCACTTCTGATGGGGCTATGCGCATTTCTGATTTTGGCCATGAAGCGCGTACCAAGAATGACGTTTCCTCTTGCAGTTTTTTTTGCCAATTTACAGTAGCAAGGTTCTCTTGCGACTTTAAGAATGAGAACAAACTCTTTCTAAGAACTGCTTTAGTGGGAATTCTATGTAAGGTTCAAAAAAAGTTTCTGTCACATAAGTTAATTTTCAGGTGTTCATAAAATTCATATTTTCACAGCCCACAAAATTGGAATGTAACCTATATTCTTCTAGTTTAAACAGGGAAATTAGGAATTTGTTAATATAGAATTTGCGATAATTTGAGTGTAACTAATTTCAATCTTTAGGCTCATTGTATGAATGTTCAAGAGAGTAACATAAAAATAGGTAAAAGAAAAAGGAGACTCTTGGTAATGGGCCTAGCTCTCCTTACCTTCAGTGTTGTCTACTTTGCTATTCGGAACTTCACATCATCTGCGTCTCCCTCCTCTTCAAAGAAAGTTCAATATTGGATTGATGCTATGGAGCCTCAAATTCATTATGATCATCCAGGAAAATCACGCATGAACATGGAACTTGTTCCTGTTTATGAAGAGCCTAAGAAAGACATTAAGAAGACTGACCAAACTACCATTATTATCTCACCTGCAGTTATTAACAGCTTGGGTGTCAGAACGGCTATCGTTGAAGAAGGACCATTGATTCCCACTATTCGGGCATTTGGGATGATTAAAGCTGATGAAGATAACGTGGTCCATATCCATTCTTATGTCGAAGGGTGGATACAAAAGCTCTATACCAAGGAGTCCCAAGAGCTCGTCGAAAAAGATGAACCTCTATTTGCAATATATTCTCGTAATCTGAGGTTAGCTCAAAAAGAATACTTACTTCAATCAAAGGGAAACAATGAGGCAGATGAAGAAAGCTCTGTTGGTAAATTAAGGTCTTTGGGCATTTCTGAAAAACAAATTGCGGAACTTGAAAAAACAAAACAAGACAACCCATTAGTAACCGTTTATGCGCCCAAAAGA
>JAIESE010000069.1 GCA_019746225.1 Alphaproteobacteria bacterium
ATTCGAACCCTCGATACGGTCTCCCGTATACACGATTTCCAATCGTGCGCCTTCGACCGCTCGGCCACCTCTCCGCTTGGAATGGAGAAAAAGTACATGACTTCCCCCCCATTCTGCAACCCTAAAGTTTAGAAACTTATTTGTATTGAGAATAAATATAAAAGGCCTTACAGAAAAGTAGATCCCGCGGTCTGAGCCGCGGGACGTCGAATGGGGTGTGGTGACGTCCCGTGGGACTTTAGAATTGTTTAGAAGCCACACATACATATTGACGCCCCGCGACTTGATCGCGGGGTCCAGATCTACAGACAAAAGGCATATTCAACACGAAAAGTATAAACAAAATTTTCCTTGCGTTCCTTAAGGTTTGAATTTTAAAAAGGACTATAGATTTTAACTCAAGAAAGAAGAATTTCATGGCAAAGCTTCATTTTTACTATTCAGCAATGAATGCAGGAAAGACAACAACTCTCCTGCAATCCAATTACAACTACCAAGAACGGGGAATGAATACTCTTTTGTTTATCCCCTCCATTGATACTCGTCATGCTTTGGGAATTATTTCTTCTCGCATTGGTCTTCAAAATGAAGCCCATGCTTTTGAAAGAAATTTTGACTTCTTCACCTTTGTTAAAGACCATATTCAAAAACAAAAAATCAGCTGTATTTTGATTGATGAAGCTCAATTTCTCAGCAAAGAACAAGTCTTTCAACTCACCCGCATTGTGGATGAGCTAAAAATTCCTGTCCTCGCCTATGGTTTAAGGTCTGACTTTATGGGAGAGCCCTTTGAAGGAAGCAAGTATTTGCTGGCTCTTGCAGAGGAGATTACAGAAATCAAAACCATCTGCCACTGTGGACGCAAAGCCACCATGAATGCGCGCATTGATGAAAATGGTTATGTATTGCGCGAAGGAGAACAAGTGGAAATTGGTGGCAATGACCGTTACATTGCCCTTTGCCGGAAACATTATATGAGCGGTGAAAGTTCACTTTCAGAACAAACTGTCAATAAGGTCGCCCAAAAAGCCCTGTGACCCTTCTCCTTCAGTGGAAGTAGCTTCTGGGTGGAATGATGCGTCTCGATAAGGAACCCCCATCATATAAAGATGCCAGAGGCGAGCTGCAGGACTTCCTGCAGCAGGGTTCATGGGTGTATTATCATCATTTCCAGCCCAAACGCCGGTAATTAATTCTGGCGTAAAGCCAACAAGCCATGCATCACGATGATTTTGACTCGTTCCCGTTTTACCCGCAGATGGGCGATTGAGGGCCGCTTTTCTCCCGGTCCCATACTCCATCACCCCTTGCATCATTTGGGTCAACTCTTGAGTCACATAAGGATCCACAACTCGCTGAGGAACAATGTCTTTGTGGATATAAAGGGGATGCCCCCCAACCTCTTTTACTTTTAAAATAGCATAGGGTGAAACGCTCCATCCATGACGTGCAATCACCGCATAGGCCGCTGTAAGTTCGAGAAGAGTTGTCTCTCCCGTGCCCAAAACAATGGTCAAGTCATCAGGAAGGGGAGATTTTAAACCTATACGTCGGGCCGTTTCTTTCACTCTTTTAATCCCCATCTGATGAGCAAGACGGACACTAACCGTATTCACCGAGTGGGCCATAGCCTCTTGCAGAGGAATCTCTCCACGGGTTTGATACTTATAATTCTTCGGACGCCATTTTCCAAATTGAACAGGAACGTCACTCACATAATCTCCCGGGTGCATCCCCGACTCCAAAGCCGCTAAATAAAGCACCAGTTTAAAGGAAGATCCTGGCTGGCGCAGAGCTTGGGTTGCCCGGTTAAATTGACTCTTTCGATAATTCGTCCCCCCAATAAGGGCTCTTATAGCACCCTCATGGGTCATGGAAAGAAGGCTCATTTGACTGACCTTGGCTTTGTCACCCTTTTCCTCCATCACTTGCTGAACCTTGGCTTCTGCCAAAGATT
>JAIESE010000070.1 GCA_019746225.1 Alphaproteobacteria bacterium
ATGAAAAGGCTATTGCTGAAATAAACAAATATTATACAGCAACAGGTGAGATTGAAGCTAAACTTCAGCCGGGAACTACCCCTGCCAATCCGAAGTTGGTTGAACTTCGTAATCGGGCTTTACAACAGCTTGATCAAATCGCCCAGACAATTGGGACAATGAATGGTTTGATTGCTGGTTTTTCAGAAGCTTCTCAACAAGTTAAAGCGGTTAATTCTAATATTCAGACCACCCTTCAGCTTCCAGGAGCTGTAGATGAGGATCATGCCAATCTTCTATTAATGTCAGGAATACTGAAACAACTCGAAGGAACTATTTCTCAAATATTAAGTATTATCAATACGAATACTCAACGGCAAAATGAATGGTTGACGGCAGAGCGTGTTCGGTTTGCAACTCTTTCTTCTGCTATTGATAAAGGGCGACTTGCTTTACCCTTACAAGGTTTGGCAATAGAGTCTGCATTTCCCAATCCAGAGTCTCTTCCTGAATTCAATTCTCATAAAAAAGCGCACCCTCACCACAAACATTCGCAAAAGCATCCTTCTCGCTCTTTAAAATCGGCACATGGAACGTCGCAACCGAAAGATATACTCCCTTCAGAGAACCAGGCATTACATCCTGAGCCTTTACAGCCCTCTGCTCAGTCTTCTGAAAAAGCAGTTGCTCAACCTCCCGTGAAAAAAGAACTCAAATCAAAAGCCGACTCGTTACCCCCTTTGCCTCAGCCAACACCCCTCCCAGAGTCTTCTTCTAAGGAAGCAGCTCCTTCACCATCAGTTGCTCCAAGTGCTCATGAGGATAAGCCCCTTCCTAAAGTAACTGTTCCTTCCCGTCCAAAGGTTCAACCTTTACCTGAAGAAGAGACACTTCCTTTAGGAGAAGAAAAAAAGACACCCCTTCCTTTACAGAATCAAGAAAAAAATGAAGCTGTGTCTTCCGGTGATGCAGCCGTTATTAATAACCGATCCCCCTTAGGGGTTTTAGAACCTAACCAAGATGCGAGAACCCAAAAGTGGACCCTTTTCTCAGCAGCAAAAAGAGGACTTAAGAAACCAACGGATATCATTGAAATTATAAGTGTTGGTGAAGTAGGAAAAGGGCAAGATGTTAAAAATCTTCTTGTGGAAATGGGCATAAACCCAGAACAAGTTCAAGTTCTCTCGATAAAAGCTGAAGAAGGTCAAACAGGTAAGGTTTTTATTTTTAGTAAGTAATAAGAATTATTCTTCTTAATTTCTTTTAACCTTAAGAAAAGCTTAAAAAAACTGATATAATTTTTTGCCCTTCAAGTTTTGGGTGCGTCCGCTTTTGGAATTCGTTCTCTGTCAAAGTAAAATATCTAAGATTTTAGCTAAAAAAACCTAACTACAAAACTTTAAAGGAATTTTTCTATCTTTTAAAATTTTTAAATATCGCATAACCTATTTGAAACATAAAAAAATAATACACATAACAGGAGGAAATTTATGATGAATTCATATGCATCCGCATGTCTAAAAAAAGGTAAAACTTACTCTGCTTTGGGAGGAGTCGCTCTTATAGCCATATTAAGCTCTACTTCTTGGCTGCACGCCTTAAAATCTCCGGAAGAGATAGAAGAGGCCAATCACGTGCGTTGCTTATGGCATCTGGATGAAAAAGCGCAGCGTGAAGCAGCCTTAGAAACTCTTAAGAAAAGGGCGCTCACGGGAAAATGGCAAGCTCACTTAAGGTATCTTAAAAAAGTAGCCGAATTTTTAAAGGAAGATCCTTCTTACCGTCCTGTAACTGCGGAAAGTCCTACAGGAGCTTCTCAAAGTGATGAAAGCCCTACGACTTTCTTTGAAAGCCTTCACACCCAAGCCCTAAGCAATTTATCTTCTTCTGATCTCTCTCCTCTTGAAAAGGATTTTGAGAGCATTCGGCTTAATTTCTTTCATGATCGCGTCAAAAAGCGTTTGTCGGGAGAAACAGAGGGACCCGTAGGTGAGGATTTAATTTCTTCCTTAAGAGCTCTTCAGTCAACGCCTGGTATAAACAAGGGACTTCTTCTTAGAGTTCGTTTTTTTCAAAACTATTATCTCAGTAATAAACCAGACAAAGATAAGTTAGAAGAGATTGCTGATACAGCAATAGATACGGCGAGCACATCTGAGAGCCATGAGGAAAGAATGTCTCTTCGACGTCTTACATCTAGAATTCATTTCAAGCTCGCTGAATCCGTGCCCTTTGATATTGATTCTCAAAAAAGACAATCACGAAGACAAAATTATTTCCGTAGATCCGCAAGGTTTGGTAATGGCCTTGCAAAATTCCACCTCGCAGAAATTTATAATAATGAGACATCAGGCTTTTATGATGCTCAAGCTGCTTTTGAATTGTATGTAGATTCAGCAAATGAGGGTTGTTCCCTTGCCTCCCATAAACTTGCAAGCTTTTTTGAAAGTGGAAATGAAAAACTTCATATTTCACAAGATCAAGAAAAAGCTCTAGAATGGCACAGAAGGGCCGCCAAAACCCATCCTTTCTCCCAATATATATTAGGAAAGCACCTTTTAGAGCAAGGACAAGCAGAAAATGTTGAGGAAGGATTACATCTTGTCCGTCAATCGGCTGAACATCGCTATTCTTCTGCCCAGCTCCTTTTAGGGCAATATTACAAGGAAGGTCAATTTGTTGATCAGGATTCCGATTTAGCTTTTCAATGGCTCAATAACGCCGCTGAACAAAATGAAATTCCGGCTTATTATCCAACAGCCTATGCCCTTGAAAAGGGTATCGGAACAACCGTTGATTATGAAAAAGCCCTTAAATTCTATAAATTAGCCGCTAAATATGATGATCCTAATGCTCTGCTAAGGCTTGGAAAACTTTTCCTTAAAGGTCGAGGGTTGGAAAGGCCAAGTGAAGCTATGGCCCTTTCCTATTTTCAACAAGCTTCCCAACATGGGAGTATGGCTGGCCGGTATCATTTAGGAATGATGCATCTTTTAGGCCAGGGAGTGGAGAAACCAGATCCTGATCTAGCTTTTACTCTCTTGAAGGAAGCCGCTGATGAAGGCCATGAAAAAGCCTCAGAAAAGGTAGGCGTCTTAAGTCAATTTGGATTAGGAACAACTCAAAACTTTGAAGAAATTCGAAAAGCCTATGAAAAATCCAACACAGCAAATTCTCTTTATCACCTTGGGTGGCTTCACAAGCGAGGCTTAGGGGTTGAGCAAGATTCCCTCCAAGCCCTTTCTTTGTGGGAAAAGGCTGCTGATTTAGGGAATCCTTTTGCAGCTTACAGAGCCGGTAAAGCCCACTTAAAAATGTGGAAAGAAGGAGAAAATGATGAGGATGAACAAAAAGCTTATCAGTACTTAAGCCAAGCCAGCGAATCCATGCCAGATGCTATGTACCTCTTAGGGTATCTCCAGAAAAAAGGAATTGGGTGTGATGAAGATGCAATTCTTGCGATGGAATCCTACAAAAAAGCCGCAGAGAGAGGGCATGCGAAGGCTCAATTTAAAGTGGGGCAATATGTAGAAGAGAGTGCAGACGAAGGATGGGAATCTGAATCCTTTAGCTGGTATGAGAAAGCCGCACTTCAGGGTCATCAAAAAGCACAATCAGCGAGATTTCGTTTTCATTTTGAAGGTATTGGTTGTTCTAGCGATATAGATCTAGCTTTTAACAGCTTTGGAAGTGATGAAAACCAAATAAATCCTTCTAAACTTAATGCTCTTAAACAACTTATTAGAGAAAGAAGGCATGAGCAATCTCTAAAATTCATTGAGCAAAAAGCCGACAAAGATAACATTCCAGCCCTTCTTTTTATGGCAAAAATAACGGAAGAAGGAACTCTTGTGCCTCAAGATACGTCAAAGGCAATCTCTCTCTATCAGAGAGCGTGGGAAAAAGGCAATCGCTCAGCTTATTTGAGGCTAAAAGATCTCGAGCAGAGCCATGTGTTAAAAACTTTAGGAATAGAAATTAATTTATAAGGGAGAGGTAAAAATGAATCATTTACTTAAAAAATTCTTTGTCGGTACAGCCATCACGGGGAGTCTTTTCTCCCTTTGGAATCCCCCTAGCTTTGCTATGGGAGATGATTTAGAGCCAGTCCAACATCAAAAAAGATCAGCAGGTAAAAGTAAAGGGAATCAAGAAGCTGATTTTTCAAGGGTTGGAAAAACCTTTGCAAGTTCTGGTTATAAGTTGTCCTCCCTCACCTCCCAAGATTTCAGTGTCTTAGCAAGGGGAGCTCAGTCAGGACGTTTAGCTTCTTTACGACATATCGGTCGTTTTATTTCTACACCAAGAGAAGAAGGCGATACATGGAACCCCATGATTGTTGAGATCCTTCAGCAGCTTAATCATAAAAAAGATCCTTCCAAACCCTCTATCTTAGAGAAAAGCTTACAGTATCATTTAAGAACCAGCATGGGATCTAGCAGCTATTCTGGAGCCTCAAGCTCAACTCAAACAACAGATGAAGACGCAGTGGAAATTACGCTCCATCCTCTAGAGGCACGCACCTATCTCGATTACCTCTCCTTTTTAGAACAAGAGGGGGCTACAAGGGCCCTCCTTGAGGAAGAAGAGCAGCAGAGGATTGAAGAAGCCCTTCTCCGACAACATTTTGAAGAAGAGGAAGAAATAAAGCGTCTTGCCCAACTTCGCTTAGAAGAAGAACTTGCGGAGATGAGAAGAGAAGCAAGCCTAAATCTTGAAAAGGAGTTAGCTGAGACAAGGGCTGCTCATGAAGAGGAAGGGGAGCGGCAAGCAGCAGAAGCAAAAGCAAACCTTGATGCGGAAATAGTGGCCTTAAGGAAAGCAAGAACCGAAACAGTTGATGCAGAAATAGCCGAGTTAGAGAGAGAAAAAACGACTGCACTTGATACTGAAATTGCAGATCTTAGAAAAACAAGAACAGCAACGGTTGATGCGGAAATAGCAGAGTTAGAGAAAACGAGAACGACAGCTTTTGAAGAAGAGATGGTAAGTCTAAGGGCAGAGAGAGAAGCCGCTCTTGAGCAAGAAGTCGCTGCCGAAAAAATCGCTAAAACAGCAACGGTTGATGCGGAAATAGCAGAGTTAGAGAAAACGAAAACGACAGCTTTTGAAGAAGAGATGGCAGGTTTAAGGGCAGAGAGAGAAGCCGCTCTTGAGCAAGAAGTCGCTGCCGAAAAGATCGCTAAAACAGCAGCCCTTGATGCTGAGATTGCGGACCTCAGAGCCGTTGGAACTGCAGCACTCGAGCAAGAAATCACAGCCAAGAGACAAGCTGTGGAAGAAGAGATTGCTGCTCAAAAGACTGCAAAGACTACAGCTCTTGAACGAGAGATTACGGATCTGAAGGCCACCAGGGAGGCAAGTCTTGAACAAGAGATAGCTTCTGAAAAGACAGCAAAGGCGGCAGCTCTTGAGCAAGAAATCGCTGCCGAAAAAATCGCTAAAGCAGCAACTCTTGATACTGAAATTGCAGACCTTAAAGCCGCTAGAGCTGCAGCACTCGAGCAAGAGATCACAGCGAAGAGACAAGCCGTGGAAGAGGAGATAGCTTCTCAAAAGACAGCGAAAGTGGCAGCTCTTGAGCAAGAGATGCTAGCTGAAAAGACCACTAAAGCAGCAGCGCTTGATGCTGAGATTGCAAACCTTAAAACCGCTAGAGCTGCAGCACTTGAGCAAGAGATGGCAGCTGAAAAGGCAGTGAAAGTTGCAGCTATTGAACAAGAGATGGCAACTCTAAAGGCAACGAATACCGCAATTACTGAGCAAGAGATTGCCGCCCAAAAGACGGCGAAGATAGTTGCCCTTGAGCAAGAGATGGAAGCTAAAAAGACAGAGAAAGTAACAGCTCTTGACCAAGAGATTGCCGCTCAAAAAACAGAGAGGATAGCAGCGCTTGATCGAGATATTGCAGCTCTGAAAACAAATAAAACTGTAGATCTTGATACCGAGATCGCAAACCTGAGAAAAACCAAGACTGCAACTCTTGATACTGAGATTGTAGCTCTGAGAACAAGCAAAACTGCAGATCTTGACAAAGACATTGTAGCTCTGAGAACAAGTAAAATCGCGGTGCTTGATAAGGAGATTACTGATCTTAGAACAAGCAAAACTGCAACTCTTGATACTGAGATTGCAGACCTTAGAACGACGAGGACTGCAGCTCTTACAGCAACTCTTGATACTGAGATTGCAGACCTCAGAACAACGAGGACAGCAGCTCTTACAGCAACTCTTGATACTGAGATTGCAGACCTCAGAACAACGAGGACAGCAGCCCTTGATACTGAGATCGCAACTCTCAGAACAACGAGGACTACAGATCTTGACAGAGATATTGCAGCTCTTAGAATAACGAAAACCGCAGCGCTTGATAAAGAAATCACGGATCAAAAAGCAGTTAAAGAAGCAGCTCTTGTTAAAGAGATCGCTGACCAAAGAACTGCTAAAGAAGCAGCACTTGCTAAAGAGATCGCAGACCAAAGAACTACTAAAGAAGCGGCATTAACAAAAGAAATCGCGGATCAAAAAGCAATTAAAGAAGCCGCTCTTGCTAAAGAGATCGCAGATCAAAGAACTGCTAAGCAAGCGGTATTGACTAAAGAAATCGCGGATCAAAAAGCAATTAAAGAAGCCGCTCTTGCTAAAGAGATCACAGACCAGAGAACTGCTAAGCAAGCGGCATTGACTAAAGAAATCGCGGATCAAAAAGCAGCGAAAACAGCAGAGCTTGATCGAGTGATCGCCGCTCAAAGAATAGAGAAGACAGCGGCTCTTGACCGAGAGGTTGAAGGGCTCAGACCAGCTAAAGTTGCAGCTCTTGATAAAGAGGTTGCAGGACTCAGACCAGGTAAAGTTGCGGCTCTTGATAAAGAGGTTGCAGGACTCAGACCAGGTAAAGTTGCGGCTCTTGATAAAGAGGTTGCAGGACTCAGACCAGCTAAAGTTGCAGCTCTTGATAAAGAGGTTGCTGGACTTAGACCAGGTAAAGTTGCAGCTCTTGACCGAGAGATTGCAGATTTAAAAACAAGTAAAACAGCAACACTTAATACTGAGATGACTACTCTCAAGACAACGAGAACGGCTGCTATTAATGCTGAGCTTGCCGTTTATGTAGATAGAGTAAAGAAAGAGGAAAGGGAAAAAGCAAGGGGAGAAGCTCAACGTCAAATTACAACGAAAGCCGTTGAAATTGATCGTAAGGAATACAAGCAACTGAGAAAAGAAGGAAGTACCCCTACAAGAAAGGTCGCCAATCCAGGTGTAACCTATTATACAAGACTCAAAGGAGATCCAAGAAGCCATACCACTACCTTTGCAGACTATAAAGCTCGACTACGAAAAGGTAAACCTTCACACATAAAATACACGTATACTTATTTTAAGATCACCTTATAGAGGTGTAAATGTTAATAAGGTAAATCCCTCCTCCTTCAAGGAAAGAGAGCTTTTCTGGGGAGGAGAGAATTACCCATAAAAAAGGAGAACGACCGAATAGTAAAAAGACAGATCTTTGTATTAAAAATCATCAACCATGTTGTTGAAAGGATCCTGAGCTCGCCACGTTGTGGCTCCTCAGGATGACAAATGTTTGTATTTAATATAAAAAAAATAAGAAAGTGTCATCCTGAGACCCCGAGTGATACGAGGGGGACTCAGGATCTTTTAAAATGCTTTAAAGAAAAACTAAAATGTGTCAAATTAAGAGATAAGCAAAATATAATTTGGAGAGGTTAAAGAAATGATCAAAAAAGAAAAAGAATGTCTATACTTCTCGTACTTGAAAATGTCGCATTTGAATTATATAGGTTGTCATTCCCGTCCTCGCGAAGGCGGGGAACACGGGAACCCAAGAAATGACTGGATCCCCGCTTGCGCGGGGATGACATTGTTTTCATGTCGAATAGATATATCAAGGAAAACCCAGTGCTAAAAAAACTCGCAGCTATTTTTCTATTTTCTTTTATTGTCTCCTCTTCTGTTGAGGGGCAGGTACATCGTACGCACCCGCAGACCTCTTCAGTAAAGAAGACGACAACAAGGAACCTCTCCCCAACAAAAAATCTTGCATCACAAAAAAAGAAACAAGTCGTTGTGCAAAAAAGGCCCCAACGTCCTTTGGTTGCGAAGCGGCCTCAAACACCTCGAGCTTTAACCACAAAACGAGCCTCAACTCGAACAGCAACCATAACGCAAAGAAGATCTCAGAAAACAACGTCTGTTAGTAAAAGACAAGTTGTCGCTAAGAAAACCTCTTCACAATCCGTTGTGAGAGCAAAACCCCAGGCTAAGCAAACCAGTCTTCAAAGAAAGAGAACTGCATCCATAAAGACAGTCTCTAACATAAGATCAAGACAAACTGCAAATCCTAAAGCTCAGCTTCACCCTCAACAGAAAACTTCCGTAATTCAGAAGAGACAGTCCTCTCAACCGGCGCTTAAGGGCAATCCTCCTAGACAAACTCCCTTAGCCACAAAAACGCCTGTTAATCGAACATCTGCAAATCGAAATGCCCCCAGAAAAACAGATTATTTGTCTCTTTTGCCTTACCACAATCGAGAAAATGCAAAAGCAGGGGGACTTGATAAGCTTTTAGCGAGAGATATGAGCGGTCAAGGAAAAACCCTTGCCGTGATTGAATTCTCAGGGGAATGGAAGGTCTTAAAAGAGGCAATGAATGGTAAGGCTGGCTTTTTACCTCCCCAGCTTAAAGCCAACTATAAAGCAAACTTTTTAACTCCCATTGGGGGCCCTGGGTTACACCCAGAAGAAAAAAATGATTGGTTGCGTAATAGAGAGGGCAGCCCTTATCATGGATCTTCCGTATCTTCTGTTGTTTTAGATTTGGCTCCTCAAGCTAAGATCCTTCCTGTAAGTACGTATCTTTGTCGCCATACAGATCAGTTTTATGATACGGCAGATGCTTTGATGGATCTCTCGCGACGACCGGATGTCAATGTTATTAATATATCAAGTGGTTATACGAATTTAAAAATAGAATCTATAACGCAAATAAAAAATGGTATTGAAGAGCGCTTAATTAAAACGATATATCGACCAAAATTATTGGAAGCCTTTAAAGCAGTAACCAAGGCGGGAAAGGTGGTTGTAATCGCAGCGGGCAATGAGGGTAAAAATGTCGACATTCCGGATTTTGTAAAAGCTGAAGAAAATCTAAACAGAGAAGAGTTAGTTGGCCATCTGATGCAAGAGCTGGATGCTGAAACACGGCAATCTATTGTTTTGGCAGGAAGTTATGATCGAATGACCAATACAATTGCTTGCTATTCAAATAAGCCTGGTTCCCTCAAAAATGCGCAAGACGCTTTTCTTTTTGCTCCTGGGAACCATGTGACAAATTTTTCTAAGAAGGATGATGTGGCTATAGGGACTTCTTTTGCAGCTCCTTATATCTGCGCAGCTATAGCCAACCTGGCTTCCAAACGGAACATTACGCCGAAAAGAGCCGTTCAAGCCCTAAAGGAGACAGCTGACAAACGTCCTGATGTTAGAACCTATGGCCGCGGGATTATTCGGGCCGATAAGGCGTTAGAATACCTGGAGCGGGCTTATTAAGGAAAGAAAAGTGTTCACCTCTAAAAAACCAATTGTCATGCTGAACTTGTTTCAGCATCACTTAGGAAGATCCCGAAACAAGTTCGGGATGACATCTTGTATGAAAGGGTTTTTTAGAGATACTCAACTCTTGGAGACCACATTATTAAAAACCCTCGCGGCTATTTTTCTGCTTTCTTTCGTCGCCTCCTCTTCTGTTGAAGGGCGGGTTTATTCTCATATACGCCCGCAGACCTCTTCAGTAAAGAAGACGACAACAAAACCTGCTCCAACAAGAAATCTCTCATCCCAAAGAAAAAAACAAGTTGTAGCTCAAAAAAGGCCCCCACGTCCTTTAGCTGCAAAACAAGTTCAGACACGACGAGCTTTAACCACAAAACGAGCCTCAACTCGAACAGCAACCATAACGCAAAGAAGATCTCAGAAAACAACGTCTGTTAGTAAAAGACAAGTTGTCGCTAAGAAAACCTCTTCACAATCCGTTGTGAGAGCAAAACCCCAGGCTAAGCAAACCAGTCTTCAAAGAAAGAGAACTGCATCCATAAAGACAGTCTCTAACATAAGATCAAGACAAACTGCAAATCCTAAAGCTCAGCTTCAACCCCAACAAAAAACTTCCCTAGCTCAAAAAAGACAGTCCTCTCAACCGGCGCTTAAAGGCAATCCTCCTAGACAAATTCCCCTAGCCAAAAAAACATCTGCAAATCGAACACCTATCAATCGAAATATTCCCAAAAAAACAGACTATTTGTCTCTTTTGCCTTTCCATAATCGAGAAAATGCAAAAGCAGGAGGACTTGATAAGCTTTTAGCAAGAGATATGAATGGGGGGGGACAAATCGTAGCCGTGATTGAACTTTCAGGAGAGTGGCAGCCCTTAAAAGAGGCAATGAATGGTAAGACAGGCTTTTTACCTCCCCAGCTTAAAGCCAACTATAAAACAAATTTCCTAACCCCCATTGGGGGGGAGGGCTTGCACCCAGAAGAAAAAAATGATTGGTTGCGTGATAAAAATCGTATTTGCGGAGGGAGTCCCTATCATGGATCTTCCGTATCCTCTGTTATTCTGGACTTTGCCCCTCAAGCTAAGGTTCTTCCCGTAAGTACTTACAATACTTATGGATCTTCTCAATTTTATGATATAGCGGATGCTTTGATGGTCCTATCCCAAAGGTCTGATGTTGGTGTTATTAACATGTCTAGTGGATACACAAACTATAATTTAACTACACGAAATGAGCGTAAAAAAGATGGTTCTGAAAACCGTTTAATTAAACGTATATATCCTCCAAGATTAATAGAGGCCTTTAAAGCTGTAGCCAAAGCAGGAAAGGTGGTTGTGATAGCAACAGGCAATGAAGGAGAAACTATTGATGTTCCTCAATTTCGACCTTCGGGACAAGGGGGGGGGGGCAAGAGCTTTCTGGATACCTTATGCAAGAGCTGGATGCTGAAACACGGCAATCTATTGTTTTGGCAGGAAGCTGTGATCCGGATACCCGTACAATCACCTCCTATTCAAACAAGCCTGGTTCCCTCAAAAATGCGCAAGACGCTTTTCTTTTTGCCCCTGGGAATCATGTGACAAATTTTGCTAAGAAGGATGATGTGGCTGTGGGGACTTCTTTTGCGGCTCCTTATATCTGTGCGGCCATCGCTAACCTTGCCTCCAAGCGGAACATCACGCCGAAAAGAGCCGTTCAAGCCCTAAAAGAAACAGCTGAAAGACGCCCTGATGTCAGAACCTATGGCCGCGGGATTATTCGGGCTGATAAGGCGTTAGAATACCTGGAGCGGGCTTATTAAGGAAAGAAAAGTGTTCACCTCTAAAAAACCAATTGTCATGCTGAACTTGTTTCAGCATCACTTAGGAAGATCCCGAAACAAGTTCGGGATGACATTGTTCTCATGTCGAATAGATCTATCAAGGAAAACCCAGTGCTAAAAAAACCCTTAAAAACCCTCGCGGCTATTTTTATGTTTTCTTTCATCGTTTCATCTTCTCTTGAAGGACGAGTTCACGCACGACCACAGTCTTCTTCAGTAAAGAAGAAGACTCCAACAGGACTTGTGCTAACAAAAAATCTCTCATCACAAAAAAAGAAACAAGTCGTTGTGCAAAAAAGGCCCCAACGTCCTTTGGTTGCGAAACGGCCTCAAGCGAGGAAAACTTTAGCTGCAAAACGACCTCCAACCCGAAAGTTAGCAGCAACACAGAAAGCGCCTCAGACAACAACACGTGTCAATAAAAGGCAGGTTGCAGCTAAGAAAACTCCCCCACGAACCGTTGTAAGAGCTAGGTCTCAGGCCAATCAAACCGCCCTTCAAAGAAAGAGGAATTTACCCACAAAGACAACTCCTAATAGAAGACCAAGACAAACTGCAAATCCTAAAGCTCAGCTTCAACCCCAACAGAAAACTTCCCTAGCTCAAAAAAGACAGTCCTCTCAACCGGCGTTTAAAGGCAATCCTCCTAGACAAACTCCCTTAGTCACAAAAACGCCTGTTAATCGAACATCTGCAAATCGAAATACTCCCAGAAAAACAGACTATTTGTCTCTTTTGCCTTTCCACAATCGAGAAAATGCAAAAGCAGGAGGGCTTGATAAGCTTTTAGCAAAAGATATGAATGGGGGGGGACAAACCGTAGCCGTGATTGAACTTTCTGGTGAATGGAAGCCCTTAAAAGAAGCAATGAATGGTAAGGCTGGCTTTTTATCTCCCCAGCTTAAAGCTAACTATAAAGCAAACTTCCTAACCCCCATTGGAGGTCCTGACTTACATCCAGAAGAAAAAAATGATTGGTTGCGTGATAGAGATCGTATTGACGGAGGAGATAGTTCCTATCATGGATCTTCTGTCTCTTCTGTTATTTTAGATTTTGTCCCTCAAGCCAAAATTCTTCCCGTAAGTACCTATCTTTGTCGTCATACAGATCGGTTTTATGATACGGCGGATGCCTTAATGGATTTATCTCGAAGGTCAGATGTCAGTATTATTAACATGTCAAGTGGGTATACAAAGTCTACAAGTTATCTTAAAACTGAGTATAAGCCAGATGGCACCGAAATTGATTTATTTAAACGCATTTATAATCCAAAATTAGCAGAAGCCTTTAAAGCTATAGCTAAAGCAGGAAAGGTGGTCGTAATTGCAGCAGGCAACGAAGGAAAGCCCATTGATACTCCTCAATTTTGGCCCTCAGGGAAAAGAGGAGTAAAAGAATTAGTAGGACAGCTTATGCAAGAGCTGGATGCTGGAACACGCCAATCTATTATTGTAGTGGGGAGCTGTGATCCAGATACTCGTACAATCACTCCCTATTCAAACAAGCCTGGCTTACTTAAAAATATACAAGAGTCTTTTCTCTTAGCACCGGGAAACCATGTGACAAATTTTGCTAAGAAAGATGATATGGCTATAGGAACTTCCTTTGCAGCCCCTTATGTCTGTGCGGCCATCGCTAACCTTGCCTCCAAGCGGAACATCACGCCGAAAAGAGCTGTTCAAGCTTTAAAGGAGACAGCTGAAAGACGACCCGATGTCCGAACCTATGGCCGCGGCATTATCCGGGCCGACAAGGCGTTAGAATACCTGGAACGGGCTTATTAAGGAAAGAAAAGTGTTCACCTCTAAAAAACCAATTGTCATGCTGAACTTGTTTCAGCATCACTTAGGAAGATCCCGAAACAAGTTCGGGATGACATTGTTTTCATGTCGAATAGATATATCAAGGAAAACCCAGTGGTAAAAAAACTCTTAAAAACCCTCGTAGCTATTTTTATGTTTTCTTTTATTGTCTCCTCTTCTGTTGAAGGGCGGATTTATTCTCATGCACGCCCACAGACCTCTTCAGTAAAGAAGAAGCCTCCAACAAAACCTGCTCCAACAAGAAGTCTCTCTTCCCAAAGAAAAAAACAAGTCATCGCACAGAAAAGGCCACAACGCCCTCTTGTTGCGAAACAACCGCAGGCGCAACGAGCTTTAATCACAAAACGAGCCTCAGCCCGAAAAGTAACCACAGCACAGAAAGCGCCTCAAAAAACAACACCTGTCAATAAAAGACAGGTTGTTGCCAAGAAAACCTCTTCACGAACTGCTGTAAGAGCGAAACCTCAGGTCAAGCGAGCTGCACTTCAAAGAAACAAGACTTCAGGAGTAAAGACAACTCCTACTATAAGACCAAGACAAACTGTAAATCCTAAAGCTCAGCTTCAACCCCAACAAAAAACTTCCCTAGTTCAAAAAAGACAGTCCTCTCAACCGGCGCTTAAAGGCAATCCTCCTAGACAAACTCCCTTAGCCACAAAAACGCCTGTCAATCGAAATTCTGCAAATCGAAACGTTCCTAGAAAAACAGATTATTTGTCTCTTTTGCCTTACCACAACCAAAACAATGCAAAAGCAGGGGGACTTGATAAACTTTTAGCAAGGGATATGAAGGGGGGGGGACAAACCGTAGCCGTAATTGAACTTTCTGGTGAATGGCAGCCCTTAAAAGAGGCAATGAATGGCAAGAATGGATTTTTACCTCCCCAGCTTAAAACCAACTACAAAGCAAATTTCCTAACCCCCATTGGGGGGGGGGCTTGCATCCAGAAGAAAAAAATGATTGGTTGCGTGACAAAAATCGTATTTGTGGAGGGAGTCCCTATCACGGATCTTCTGTATCCTCTGTTATTTTGGACTTTGCTCCTCAAGCCAAAGTCCTTCCTGTAAGTACTTACAATACTTATGGATCTTCTCAATTTTATGATATGGAAAAGGCCTTAACAGAGTTGTCTCAAAGGTCAGAGGTGGGCATTATTAACATGTCGAGCGGATATACAAATTTTGATGTAATTCGGAGAAATGTCCGAAAAACAAATGGTAAGGAAGAGAAGTTAATTAAAATCATCCATCCTCCAAAACTAATAGAGGCCTTTAAAGCTGTAGTCAAAGCAGGGAAGGTGGTTGTGATAGGAGCGGGTAATGAAGGGAAAACCATTGATGTTCCCCAATTTCGCCCTTCGGGACAAGGGGATATATGGAAAGAATTAGCTGGACAACTTATGCAAGAACTGGATGTTGAAACGCGACAATCTATTGTTGTGGCAGGAAGTTATGATCGGATGACTAATGCAATTGCTTCCTACTCAAATAAGGCTGGCTGTCTTAAAAATGTGCAAGACGCTTTTCTTTTAGCCCCTGGAAACCATGTGACAAATTTTGCTAAAAATGATGATCTGGCGGTGGGGACTTCCTTTGCAGCTCCTTATATCTGTGCGGCCATCGCTAATCTTGCTTCAAAACGGAACATTACGCCGAAAAAAGCCGTTCAAGCCTTAAAGGAGACAGCTGAAAGACGCCCTGATGTCCGAACCTATGGCCGCGGGATTATTCGGGCCGATAAGGCGTTAGAACTTTTGGAACGCCAATAGGGGAATAAAAAATTGTTTAACACACAAATTTTTTCATCGTCATTGCGAGCCCGTCCTCGCGAAGGCGGAGAACACGGGAACCCAAGAAATGACTGGATCCCCGCCTACGCGGGGATAATGGTATGGACCTGCCTTCGAAGGTCATATTAAATGACCTATGTACGGCATCTAGGTGCCATGTAAACATAC
>JAIESE010000071.1 GCA_019746225.1 Alphaproteobacteria bacterium
CCTAGATGCACCACAAGCCTCAAAGACAGTTCATTAAGTCTCTAATTTTCAATCCACCATATGCTCATTTATTAATTTAATTTTTATGAAACAAATTGTTGCATTTTAAATTATAGACCCCATATAGATAACATGACAATTATAAAAGAACGCCAATAACTATATAATTACTTAGGATATCACATATTTACTGAAAGATTATTCGTTCACTTTTTTCAACTTTAATTATTGTCCCATCTAATAAAGGAATTCATTTAATGAAACTAAGATTTTTAGCCATGACTTTAACGGCAACCATACTTTTTGGAAACAACTCGTACGGCATAGATTTAAACAATTTGGATGGCAACTTACCAGCCAATCGCACCCCTAATAACCTGGAGCGAGCCTCAAGCGGGAAAAAAGTGCCTGCCGTTATGCAGAAATCACCGCCATCTTCCGCTCCTTCAACAAACCCGAAGGCTACATACGATAGTGCAAGGAACAATTCTGGATATGCCAGTCATGATAATAACAATCGTTGGAAATTAAAGGGTCCACCACCCGACTCCTCAGACTCTGATGAGGACAATATAACACCCGTAAAGTCTTCGGCCGTCACAAGAAGTACAACCCGTGTCAGGCCACCGCCACCAGAGTCTTCAGACTCTGATGACGACTCTCCAAAAAATAGCAATCATCCAACCAATGGAGTGCGCCCAAATTTTAAAATGTTTCTAAGGGAAAAAGGAGAAGAATCCCTATTAAATACTGGTAATCGTCTTGTACCTACACAAAAGCGAGCGATCAAGGAACTCTTCTCAAGATACCCAATCATTAATCAAGCCAATGCGAGCAATCTCTTCAGTAAAATCTTTGACTTGAGAGAAAAAGGTATTATTTTGCGGGTGCAAGCCAACGCTATTAGAGACTATTGCTCAGGTTTACTGAAAGAAAATGAGTCCAATAATTTCAACAACTTAAATCTCCAAGAGGACGCATCATACTCTGATATCGAGTCACCACGAATGACAAGATCCGTATCCAAAGGGATAAGAACATCCGTAAAGGTGACAGATGATAGATTTAGGCTCAGAAATTCATATGAATCTGTTGAGGATTACAACAAATTTATCCGTGAGTGTAACCAGTCTATATTTAAAAACTCTTTAACCAGAACAGCTCTGCGGATTGATGACTCCATAAGCTATTCGCAGCGCATAACCTTACAAGAAGCAATTTCAATGGGTGGAAAAGTCTCCCGGAGTCCTTCGAAACCAGCGGTTGTCAAAGTTGTAGCTGAGGATACCATTACAAGTGTCATAAACATGAAAGATGCCTGCAAAAAGGTTGTCGTCTTAAACTGTGGAGATCGTTTTAGACCAGGTGGTGGATATTGGAACGGGAGAACAGCCCAGGAAGAGGCCTGCTGTCGACCTTCAACATTACCAGCAATCTTATTTGCCCGAAAATCTTGGTACAATGCTCCACCTCAAGATCAGAATTTGTCAAGAGAACAGCTCGCGTTTTATGGTCTACCCCATACGAATGGTATTCATTCGCCAAATGTGCACATATTTCGGAATCCTAAAACTTACGTACCCTTAGAAAGCTCTGTCGTAGTTGATTTTGTAACCTTGGCCGCCCCAAATTTGAACGAAGCCTTTAAAGGGCGTTTTGGAGAAGAATGTGAACTCCCTAGAGGCGTCACAAAGGAAAAGTATCAACAAACAGAAGAGTATCAAAATCAGATGAGAGACAAAATAAGGCCCTTATTCCAATTAGCCATAAATTCTGGGTGCGATGGAGTTTGTGCGGCTGCGCTTGGGTGTGGTGTATTTGAAAACGACCCCAACATCGTATCACAACTGTATCTTGACGTCCTGGGGGAAGCTCCAGAACATTTGAATGGGAAAAGATATGTAGATATGTTTAAAGAAGTTCGGTTTTCAATTACACCTGGAAAAAATCATGATATTTTTTCGAATACATTGAATAACAACAATTTTTAAAATCATTATACCACATTCTAACATTTTAAACGATATACCCCCGGCGATACCGGGGGTAAATTTTAATTTATAGCCCTTCACGGCACTTTATCGACAGTTTTCCTTTAAGATCAGCCCCCAATACTCTAAATCATCTTGAATAAAGCTCCCTGTTTCTATAGAAATAAAAGAAGAGAGTCACATATTTATAGGACGTCATCCCTCGATCATGAGCCGTACCGCCGTCGCCATTTTATCCACAGAAAATTTGCTCCATAACCTCAAGGTTATTCGGGAACAAGCCCCCAAATCCAAAGTGATTGGGATGGTCAAAGCCAATGCCTATGGACATGGCCTTCGCTCCGTGTCGTCTCGCCTGGAAAAACATGTAGATATGCTGGGCGTTGCCTCCATTGATGAAGCGCTAATTTTACGAAAGATCGGCGTCCAGATCCCCATTATCCTCGCCGAAGGGGTATTTGAGCCCAATGAGTTGCTTGTTGCCTCTACCGAGGGCTTTCATGTGGTGTTTCATGAGGAAATGCAGCTTCAGTGGCTCAGCAATCTTTCTTGCCCCTTGCCCATTCAAGCCTGGCTGAAAATCGACTCCGGTATGGGGCGCTTAGGTTTTGACATCGCGAAGGCGCCTGGATTTTATGAGCAACTCTCAAAAAGCCGGCAAATTGCCCAACCCATCCGCATCATGTCCCATATGGCATGCGCAGATGATGCAGCTAACCCCTTAAATCTACAACAAATTCAAGCCTTTAATAGCTTTATTGAAAGGGTCTCTAAGACAGAGCCCACAGAGTATAGCATTTGCAACTCCGCCGGCGTTTTCCAATATCCAGAAAGCCACCACCACTTTGTGCGCCCTGGAATTGCCCTTTATGGCGCCTCCCCGATTCAAGGAAAGTCCGCCGCTGAGCTCAACTTGAAACCGGTTATGACTTTACAAACCAGCCTTATCGGCATAAAAAAAATGTCAAAGGGCTCCCCCGTCGGCTATGGGGCCCGGTACACCTGCCCCGAAGACATGCCTGTCGGCATTATCGCCTTCGGATATGGAGACGGCTATCCCCGCACGGCGCGCGACGGAACCCCCATTTTAGTGAACAACACTCGCTGCAAGCTTGTCGGGCGTGTCTCTATGGATATGATTGCCGTTGATTTGCGCCCCTGCCCCGAAGCAAAGGTCGGGGATCCTGTGATCTTATGGGGTAACGATCTTCCCATTGAAGAAGTGGCAGCATTCACTGACAACGTTTCCTATGATCTTCTCACAGGTGTTCAAAATAGAGTAAAGTTCCATTGGACACGATATATAAACACAAACATAAGTGGATAACGAATAATGGTCGATACAAGGCCAATTGGTATATTTGATAGTGGCATCGGTGGTCTCACCGTCCTCAAACAACTGCAACGCGCCCTGCCCCATGAGCATTTTGTTTATTTTGCGGATACCGCGAACCTTCCCTATGGAGAAAAGACGCCCGCGCAGATCATTGACTACGCTCGCCATACCTTGACCTGGATGCAAGATGAGGTTGGCGCCAAGCTTGTGGTTGCGGCTTGCCATACCAGCTCAGCCACGGCTCTTGATCTCGTCTCGAACGACTACACAATCCCCGTTATCGGCACGATCTACCCCATGGTAGAGACGATTCTGAAAAACCACGCGGATGCGCGCATTGGCATCATCGCAACCCCTACCTCGGTTGCCAGCCGCATGCATGAAAATATCTTGAGAAAATCAGGCTTTCAAGGGGATATCGTCTCCATCAGCTGCCCTCGATTTGTCCCCTTGATTGAAGCTGGACACATATTTGGGCCAGAATTACTTAGATTTACCAATGAATACTTAGCTGAATTTAAAAACAAGGACTTGAATACTTTGATTTATGGGTGCACACATTACCCGTGGATTTCTGATACCATTCGTCATGTTCTGCCAGATGCCGTTGATTACATTGATCCAGCGGACCACATTGCTACAAAAGTCGCCCAAGAGCTTTATAAGTATAAATTATTGAATAATTCGGAAAACAAAGGAAGCGTTGATTTCCACACAAGTGCCGCCCCAGAAACCCTTTCCTCTCAGGTGAGCCTCTTGATGTCGGTGCCGAAGCCGCTAGTTACTTTAAATAATTTAACAGCAACCGCTTCACCCAACAAGCTTGTGGTGAATCAGTAGCCTTTTCGAAAGGGCTACGCTCATAGAATGTAAATGAAATAAACAAATCCGCGTCATTGCGAGGAGATAAGACGGAGCCAAAGGCGCAGGCGTACGACGCGGCAATCCATGTATTTGTTTTTATGATGCAGAATTCGTTGATAGGAACATTGAATACATGAATTGCCACGTCGCTTTCGCTCCTCGCAATGACATAATTAGTTATCTAAAAATATTGATTTTTTTATTATTTATTTCTTAATAACCCATACTGACTAACAAACTCATTTTACCCTTGATAATTAGAAAATATTAATTATATACATACCATAATTAACAAAAGAGGCACTCATGAAATCCGTTGTTTACAATACATTTTTATTTTCAATACTTACATTTTCAACACTCGGGATGGAATCCCTTGTTGAGACAAAAGAACACCACCGCTTTTGTGGCTATATTTCAGTTGATTACAAGGAGGAAGAACAAACGAAGACCTATTTAAGTGGGTCCTGTTCTTGTATTGGCGTTATCCCTAGTACCGCTGGAAAACGGGCTATTCTCTTGAGTGCTGTCCATAACTTTGAACACGCGATCGCAGGAGCACCCTTTACTGGTTCGGTAAGTTTTGAGGCTGAGCCAGAGAAATCTCTCCTGAAACCTTATCCTATTGAGAGCGTGTACTTTCCAATAGACTTTATGACTCAGGAAGACCCACTGGATATGACGGATATTTGTGTTTGCGTGACCACCCTTCTTCCGACCGATACACCGCTTGACATCATTGAACTGTATGATGGCCCCTCCTTAGTCTATGAAGAACTCCTTGAATGCACCTTGGTTGGGTATGGAAACATGTATGGTCCAAATGTTTCGACAAAAGCTGAGCTTATCGTAGAGCGTAAATCATGCAAAACTTTTGCGAGCCTCAAAGATAATGGGAAGGAAGGGCCAGCTATAAACACTTTCCTAAAATCTTCAGTCACCTTTGAAACGTTCCATCAGACCCTTGAAACGAATGTTGAGAGTTTTGAAGATACATCCGATCGAGAAATTCAAGTTGATAAGGATACGATTGTTAAATGCCATCCGCAGCAACGGATGCCCTCAGAGGGGTGTTCGGGAGGACCCCTCGTATATGAAACCCTCAATGGCCCTCGTGTTTTAGGGGCCTATGCCAAGACGGACATTGAAGCGTATTTTCAAGCGGAGAAAATGCCCGTCGTGACTTTATCTGTCGCTCCCCTACAAACCAATCCCTGGATCTCACATATTGTGACGCTTCTCAAAGAGGGTGGCACTTTTGAAGAGACAGATAAAATTGGTGTGCACACAATGAAGCTTGAGTTGTAAACATCTCATCCGCAGGACATGCAATCCCCAAAATCTGTTGTAAATGCAAAAAAATTTACTTCCACGCAATAACATAATAACTTCCAAGACCTGCATGCAGGAACAGAGGGTCAATCTTCACGGCTTCTGTAGCTTTCAATTTTTCTTTAGCTTGTCTTGTCATCTCTTTCGATTGAGCCTCAAGGATCCGAATTGTGTCTTCAGTCAATTTCTGTGCTGCGTCAATCCCTACAAATCCTATTATCGTTTCATACATAGGAGCGGTATGTACCCTTACATCCCTAAATCCTAGTGGCCCCATCTGTTCACACATATAGTGTTCAAGTTCTGGAATCGTCTTAAATTGCAACTGCCCTTGATACATTAACTTATAGCCAAAACAGCCTTCTGTATTATTTCCAGGATAATGTCCAGGCTGCCATAATCCATCAGTACACGTTAGTATTAACGTGAAAACAAATGCCCCTCCCGGTTTAAGAGCCTTTCCAATATTCGCGATAAGTCCTGAGGAAGATAAAACTCCTGGATGATAGCTTGCATCCCAAACAACATCCCAGAAGTTAGGTCGATTTTCAGGAAATAGAACGGCTTGATGATGGGGCATTTTTAAATTGAGCACTATATCTGAACCAAAGGGATTATCGATTTCGGCACTGGCCGTGTACCAACCCTCATATCGTTGGAAGTCATACCCACCGTCATAGTCTCCGGTGAGGCAATTACTCCCTGTTGACTGGTAGGCTGGATGAAGGGCGTTGACATCCTTAATATGCCCAGCTCCCAAGGCCAACTTGCGGGGATTTTCTCCACAGCTCGCATCATACTTCCTTAAAGAAAGACGAACGTATGGCGAATTCAGATTGAGTCCCGCAAGTGAATCAAATTTCCGTTCTTCAGGGAGTTCTGGCTGCCAGTCTGGCTCAAAAGCGTCCATAGCATTACCGACAAAGGAAAGTGATAAAAGGGACAGCACCAAAGAAATTTTTTTCAGCATTTTTGAACCCTTAAATTTTGACATTTAACAATTCAATATCACAAATAGAGATTTAAAGATCAATTGGTATTTAATTTCTCGTAAGGGGGGTTGCCTAATCCTGTATGTAAACTAAACAAACCCCTCAAGAACCTATTTTAAAACTGGGGATGCTTTAATGAATTCTATATTTCTTTCACCCCAACCCCGATGTTGTAGTCCAATATCTGGATGCATCCCCCCATTGTTACAAGCCTCGAATTGATAATTGCCTGCCATTTCTCTGTTTGCTTCAGAAAAGTGGGTTGTATTGGAACCATCAAAATGCTTATCAAAAACTTGCCACCCATCACAAAACTCATTGCCATCCACCTTTTTAAAGTTAGGATGCTTGGATTGACTTGCCAAAGGCTTATCTTGAAGATAGATTGCGCCAGTTGGTTTTAACAAGCGGGATATTCTGCTCATTATATCTGTTTTCCAGTCAGCACAGTTAGAAGCGCAAGTATCAAAATATATTTTATCGACACATCCAGCAAACATTCTAATGTTTTGTAAATAGACGCCATCATAATTCTCTTGAGGAATTATCTCTTTTGGGAACATCGCTTTCAAGATTAGATCCCAATGGCTAACATCATTAAAATTACCAATCAAAACGGGCGTTTCAATTAGCGAATCCATGTTGCAAACTTGCCCCTTAGGAATCGTTGTATGCTCTGCAACATATATTCGAACAGGACATTTGAAAGGAATGGCAACTTTTTTTCTGGGGTCTGTTTGTTCACGTTTTCCTTCTTCAACCAACATCGCTGCCACATGGTCTTCATACGGGCCAGCTCCCAAAAATATATGAACTTCCCGCAATTCAGCCTGGGCTCTGCGAACCGCAAAAGTAATGGCCTCTAGGCTTTGTTCTTGGTGAACCTCTAACGGGACCATGTCAACCACGGGGCTATTATTGACTTTATAGTCTACAGGGGGTTTAGCACCCGCTGAAGCTTCCAAAACCCTTTGAAATTCTAGCTTCTCATTAAGGGATATGCTCTCTTCAAGAGCAGCAATTTGAGCAAGAACCTCTTGATCCAAGTCATCACCCGCAACATTCGATATTTGTTCAAGCAATAAGGCTAATCTTTCCTGTTCACTGGGAGGCGCTTTCCGGGCGAGCTGCTGGGGGGCTCGTGGATGAAGTTTAGGTCCATGTCGAACCGCAGCAGGTTGAAATGCAGCAGCTTGAACCGCAGCAGCTTGAACCGCAGCAGGTTGACCTTTCCTCTCCCCTATCTCAGGGATTTGTTTAGGACTTTCTTTTTGTACAGATAAAGGCGCTTTCGCCCTTGATGGCACCATGTTTGTTGTCGATGGGGGGGTGCCATTCAAATTGTTCAGGTCTATGCATTGAGTTCCATTTTGAAAGGCGATGAAACTCACAAAAGCAAGGGAAAGTATTTTTATGTTCATAATAGGTATCCTAAATAAATTCTTTAAAGTTGTGGGTGCAATTTATAATCGACTACACATTTAAATGAAGGTCTGTTTTTCGATTTGTTCTTACTTGATAACAACAATTCTTCTTTGAAAGTATATACAGAATCTTAATTGCAACGTAAAGAAGTTTCTAATAAATGACAAGCAATAGATATGACTTTTGAAATAGTTTTATAAACCATATTTTCGTGTTTATTCATCTTAAAATCTAGATACGAGGATAAGTAAAACCAACTCCCCCAACAAAGACTTGCCCTAAACTGAAAAGCGCTTATAATTTATGATATATCAACACACTTATAAGCGAGTAGACACCTCATGACAGCCCACAAAATAACCCTCATTGAAGGCGATGGTATTGGCCCTGAAGTTGTGGGCGCCACCCGCAAAATCATTGATGCCACTGGCGTTAAAATTGACTGGGAGGTCGTCGAGGCTGGCGCAGAAGTCTTTAAGAAAGGCTTGTCCACAGGCGTTCCGCAAGAAACGATTGACTCCATCCTACGCAATAAAGTCGCTCTCAAAGGTCCGTTGGAAACACCCGTTGGATTTGGTGAAAAGAGCGCTAACGTCACGTTACGCAAGATGTTTGAAACCTACGGCAATATCCGTCCCATCCAAGAGATCCCGGGCGTCATCACCCCCTACTCCGGTCGTGGTATCGACTTAGTGATTGTCCGCGAGAATGTGGAAGACCTTTATGCCGGCATTGAACATATGCAAACGCCTGGTACCGCCCAATGCCTCAAGCTGATCTCACGAAAGGGGTGTGAAAAGATAGTCCGCCTCGCCTTTGAATTTGCCCGTTCTGAGGGGCGCAAGAAAGTTCAATGTGCCACAAAAGCCAACATTATGAAGCTCACAGAAGGGCTCATGAAGCGAACCTTTGAAGACGTTGCTAAAGAATATCCTGATATTGAAGCCTACCATATCATCATTGACAACTGCGCCCACCAAATGGTGAAGACCCCTGAGAATTTTGATGTCATTGTGACCACCAACATGAATGGAGATATTTTAAGCGACCTTGGTTCTGCCCTCATTGGGGGCCTTGGCTTTGCGCCAGGAGCCAATATTGGGGATAATTATGCGATCTTTGAGGCAGTACATGGCTCGGCTCCCAAATATGCTGGCAAAAACAACATCAACCCCACAGCCGTTCTACTCTCGGGCGTGATGATGCTGCGCCACTTGAAGGAGTTTAATGCCGCCAGCCAAATCGAGCAGGCCCTGTTCCGAACCTTTGCCATCGACAAGGTCCTTACCCGCGATGCCATTGGCGACAAAGGCGCTGCCTCCACAACCGAATTCACCCAAAAGGTTATTGATAACTTAGGCAAAACGTACCCCGGCTATAAGGTGCGCGAACATAAAGCCCTTAAAATTCCCCATATCTCTAACGCCCCTGACTTTGTCAAAGTCGAGACACGGTCCGTCAGCGGCATCGATGTATTTATTGAGTCAGCGTTGACTGCTGATGAGCTTGGTCAAACTCTTGAGCGAACAGCTGCTGATACGGCTTTCACCCTCAAAGGCATTTCCTGCCGTGGTGTCAAGGTATACCCCGCATCGGGCCCAAAACTCGACCCGGCCGATCTCTTCCGGTGCCGTTTTATGAGCCACGACGGATCTGATGTAGATGACGCCAGAATATACGACCTCCTAGAGCGTATCACGCCACACCATCGCTGGACGCATCTTGAGAAACTCAATGTATTTGATGGCGTTCCAGCCTTCTCTAAAGATCATGGTGAGGATTAAGAGATCATGATGCTGTCCGGTGACCTTCTCACCCTCACCTCTCCCACAACCCTTGAGCGTGACGGCAAAATCTTTGACTGTCGTACAGGCCGCGGGGGGATTCGAGCGACCAAGGTTGAAGGCGATGGTGCCACCCCCATTGGCATATTTCCCTTACGGCAAGTTTTCTATCGCCCCGATCGGATTCGCCCCTTTGCCTGTGATTTACCCATGGTGAGTCTCACGCCCATAGACGGCTGGTGCGACGACCCTACGGACCCTTTGTATAACCAACTCATCAAAACCCCTTATGCCGGCAATCATGAGATCCTTTGGCGGGAAGACCATGTGTATGATATATTGATTGTCATTGGCTATAATGATGATCCCGTTATTGCGCCGAAAGGAAGCGCGATCTTCATCCATTTGCTCAACGATGACCAAACACCCACAGCCGGATGTATTGCCCTTGCTCGGGGAGATTTAATTGAGCTTTTAGGGGATATCACCCCGTCAACTCAACTCGTTGTACCTGCCCATCTGGATCAAGCCATTTCTCCCCTCATGTCAACTGTTTTGCAGGAGAATCACTCATGAATTTCCTCAATCACGACTGGCTTGGTTACGCGGCTACCCCTGAGGAGGCCTTTCGAATCATCCGAGATACCGGCATCTATTATCTGGGCGTATCTATTGCCTACGTGCTTTCTTATCTCTATATGCTCCCCCATTCTCAAAACGTACTAAAGAACAATAAGATTCATTTAGTTGCCATGATGTTGTGGGGAGTTGCAGGATTGTGCCTGACATATCCCTCTCCATTTTTGACCACATTCTTTAGCTTTTTTGTCACTGCATTGTCTTTATTCGTCCTATGGAACCTCAGCTTCACAAGCGTTCTCGCCTCCCAGATTCCTTTGAGCTATGAAACGGTAAAAACAGACAACAAACGAGCGCTCTACGCCATGACCTCCTTAAAGAAAAGGAATCGCACCCTTGACGATATTTTGGGAGGTTCGATCATGAATGAGCAGATATTATGGCTTCTTATTTTCTACCGTTCTGCTATTACCTTGAGGGCAGTGTTTGGATTGTGAGGGGGGGTATATGTCAACCCACCAGTTCATTCTATCAAAGGAAACTGAAAGGGATAATGGGGCGAGTGACCGGATTTGAACCGGCGGCATCCAGGACCACAACCTGGCGCTCTAACCAACTGAGCTACACCCGCCACATACCTTCAAGTTCTATCCTTTTCCCCCTTAAGCCGTCAAGGGTCTTATCAAATGCGTGACCATTTCTCTTGGCCCCACTTGAACTTATCTCCCCTTCCCGCTTATGATGGGATATTAAGGGAATAAGTTACCCACGCCACTTGAGGGGGGTTATGACATGGCATTACACGCGAGCATCCTATTTTCTGGAATTTTTGGTCTCCTCTACATTTATTTATCAGCTCAAGTCACATTGCTGCGCGTTAAGTATCAAGTTGGTCTTGGCCATGGGGGACACTTAGACTTGCTCAAAGCTATTCGCATTCATGGGAATTTCTCCGAATATGTTCCCTTCGCTCTTTTTCTCATGTTCTTGAGTGAGCTTATTGGCGGGCAGAGTTGGATGATCCACACCTTGGGCGTCATCCTTGTTATTGCGCGCGTTCTTCACATCGTTGGCCTTCGAAAAACGGAAGGACCCTCGATTTATCGACTCCTTGGAGCCTCCTTAACTTGGGCTGTCATCCTCATATTCTCTGTCTTTTGCCTCGTTTCGGCTATTTAGTAACTTAACTTTTATACGACAGGGAATTTATTTAAGAAACATTCATTGACTTATTAAGCTCTAAATTTACGAATATTTAAGAGATTCTCTTCTAAAATAGAAGAAAGTTGTTTTAGATGAGGAATAGTCATGACGATAAAAACAATTATACCTATGGATTTATATCGGCGGATCAAGATGGGACACAACGTCGTCCTTGTCGATGTCCGCACACAAGATGAATTTGATGAAGGTCACATCCAAAACGCCCTCTCGTTTCCTATAGAATTCTTCTTTGCGAAAGACGTTATTCAGAAGATCAATACGACTTACCCGGAATCCCCAACAATTTATGTCATTAGTGGATCCGGATCCAAGGCAAACGAGGCAACGTTGCTCCTTGCGGCTGAAAACTATGAATACATTATGTTAGTTGAAGGCGGCATGCAGGCCTGGGAAAAAATAGGCCTTCCCGTAAGGCGTCCAAGATCTAAGCTGATCGCAGGTCAACACCTCGAGATCACTCAACAAATCCTGATCGCCATTGGCGGTACTGTTACAGTTGCAACACTTCTTGGGACTCTTGTAAACTCAGCGTTCCTTGCCATCACTCTCTTGGCAGGTATGGGCATAGCCTATGAGGGAATCTTTGGCACTGACTACTTACGCCAATTCCTGGCAAGAATGTCTTGGAATCGGGAAGGATAGTCTCCTTACTTCATAATTCTTGTTTGATAAGCAAGTTTCTCTTATAAAGGGGATATGCTATTCGCATGCGCGCTCTCGTGCTAAGATCACAGAGGCCAATGTTCCCGTAGCTCAGCAGGATAGAGCGCAAGATTCCTAATCTTGAGGCCGTGGGTTCGAATCCCGCCGGGAACGCCATATAAATAAAAATCCGTAAAATCAAGAGCATAGAGCGAAGCGTCTCTTGAGTTTGGGGATTTTTGTTTATAAAGTGACCCTCGGGGGATGAGAACCCACCTGTGGGGTCGGGCTGAAGCAACGCCCGTAAGGGTGGTAATCCCGCCGGGAACGCCAAATAAAGAAAAATCTATAAAGTCAAGAGTTCAAGCGCAGCGTCTCTTGAGCTTATAGATTTTTGTTTATAAAGTGACCTTCGAGGGTGAGAACCCACCTGTGGGGTCGGGCTGATGCAACGCCCGTAAGGGTGGTAATCCCGCCGGGAACGCCATCCGCCTTCGGTATCTCGCCAGGCTTATAAGTCTGGGGGCGGATTATAGACGGCAATGACTCCCGCTGAATCACCGAGATCATTAGGTGTTACCTCAAGTAATATATGTCCATTTTTGCCGATATGAAATGCTAATGGATTCTCAAAACCATGATCTGATACAAGTTTGCCAAGAGCTTCAGGTGAGTATATACGCGAAGTCGATTTATGAAAGAAGATAGAGCCAAAAGTTATCGTCCTCAAAAGTTTCTTTTCTTCTTTTAGGATGGCATCAATCTTTTTTCGGATCTGCACATCTTGCAACTGCTTTGCTTCAGGCATGGCAACCCAATTGTTCTTAAGTTCTGATCCCACTCTCGTCATCATATTTGGATGCCTCATATAAATCCTAAGTTTTTGATACTCCTTCGGATCCAGATCCTCACTACATTCTTCGTCACTTAATTGAACCCTTTTTAAAGGCAAGCTGACTTCTTCTTGATTACTTTGAATGAAAAGATAAGAAACCGTCCTTCGAGTTAGGAAGGGGGTTTGTACACATGTCGGATATCGCAGCCCATTTGTTGTAAAGATAATGCGACCCTTCGGTTTCAAAAGTGATTTTATAATTGAAAATAGGAAATTCTGTTCCTTGTCAGTGAAAAAATGCAAGAAATTACCCGCATAAATAATATCAACTTGAGAAATTAAGTCTGGACGTTCTTTTAAAATATCAAAAACACTACAGCAGACAGATTCCAGTTGATCTGCCACCTCAGGAAGTGATGCTTTTCTCTGCTCAAATAGAGCAACCTCCTTTGGGTTAAAATCCAACAAAAGTGAACGCTTCGCCCCCGCAAAGGCAAATAGCGTGGCAAGAGATCCATCAGCACCGGCTAATTCCAAGACGGTTTTACCCGGGCTAAGTCTCATCGTATACGCAACGGTTTCAGGGTTCATACACATGAGTATTCCATATTTTGACTCATTTCCATCAGGATGAATACCACGCGGTGCAACCTCATAACGGGACTCTACAAGCGCAACAACTTTGGAAAACGTTGGTTCCATACGAAATTCTGGAAGAAGGAGGGGTTTTAAAACATCAGGATCAGACAACTTGGTATGTCGTTCGAAGGCCTTTTCCCCAACATCATCCATTGATAAAACTGCATTTAGGTTTATTAATACGAAAAACATAAATAAAATTCTCTGAAACATCTTATTTCCTCGCTGATCGGTTTATCGTTTTGTCCTTTAAATGTAATTAGTTTAATACAAAATGGGAAAAGACACATTAGCAATTGTTTGTCGTTCCTCTTCATAATCAAAGAACAACACCCTTTATTTGGTCGTATCTGCAGGATAGGCATCCTCTCTTATTTCAGCTAGCCGACGGGTCACTTTTCTAAGTCGAAGAAACTCTTTTTCCTTTTTACTCACTGAAAGAAACAATATATATAGGGCAATTTTTTCATGGGTTTCACATAATTCTTCATACATTCCCATACAAGTCATCGCAAACCTTAAAAATCGTTCCCCACTCATTTTTGTTACTATTTCTTCATATGATTTTTGAAAACCTTGGGGTTTTGCAGTAATCCTTGAAGAAATATTGGTTTTTTGTTCCTCTTCAACCTTGCGTAAAAATAATAGGCTACCCTTAACTGTCTCTGGCTGGATAGGCGTAGCACCCTTCCTTAACTCCTCCTGTAGGGTATTTGTCACACGATCTAGGATGCTTTTATCACAAAACCATTCACAAGGTAAAACAGGCGTTGCTGGACGTTCATCTGAAAATACTCCACCAACGTCTAAAGTACCAATTAACTGTCCAAAAATTTCAGTGGGTGGACCTTTTTCCCATGAGTCACTCATGAAGCCCTTCTCCCAGTCGAGTTCAGAATTGCATAATTTGTTATCTTTTTTTCTTTGAATTCTAATAAATGTATCTCGAATTTCTAGACTCACGTGCTTAAAAATCTCAAAAACCAGAATCCTATCCCTATCATCGGACTTCTCATAGATGGCCTTACACAAAGATGCGAAATAGAGAAAGGCGCCTTGATTCATTTTTGTACATTGTTCTTCGAGCATCTTGTTAAATTGCTCGGGTCTAAATACAGCTTTATTAATGTCAATATCATCTTTAATTTGTATGCGCTTCATTACCTCTCTTAATTCTACTTCTGAAATAATTTCCTTGCGCCAAAACTTTCCGCCAAAAGTATCCGTAAGATTGTACAGAGTCCTATAATTGTCAAGGGGCCGAATATCGCTCCCAACTGCAGGATTTATGATTAAACAAACAACAAGGGGCAATACAATGTGTAAAAATGGTTTTTTCATGACAGCCCTCTTTTCTTTTAATATGAAATATTAACACATTCTTTTTGTGCACCCAAATTATATCCTTCAGGTGACAATTTGGTGACAATGGGTTTTGGAGATGGATATTTAACAGCACAAAAGACCAACTATCTTATTGTTTTTATGGTGTTATTTGCAAACTCCAACACCCCCTTACCCTCTTGATTCCTAATCTTGAGGCCGTGGGGTCGGGCTGAAGCAACGCACTTGTGCGGTAATCCCGCCGGGAACGCCATATAAAGAAAAATTCCTAAAATCAAAAGCATAGAGCGAAGCATTTCTGGAAGCTTTTATAATTTTAGTTTTTTCAATAGCCTACTGCTTCAATGTGCAGAATTGTGCAAATTCAAGAATAAAAATATTGCACAATTCTGCACAATTCTGCACAATAGGGGCATGGAACACTCATTTGACCTCACGCCGCAGCTTGTTAAAGCATTAAATCAATTAGATAATGCTTATGCTGAGGCTTATATAACTTTGCAAAACTCTTCAGATGAAGAACGCCAAGCTCTTCATCGATACGCCCGTATTAGCATGGTTGGCGCGTCAACTCGAATAGAAAACGCCCAACTAACTGACTCAGAAGTGAGTTGGTTGGATACAATACTATCGGAAGACGGTAAAACGACTGCATTAGATCAGAATCGCACTTTGATAGAGGATAAGCTCTCAAAAGATAGAGAAAGAAGTATCGAAGAAGTCGCAGGGTGTCGAGCTATGCTTCTTTATATTTATGAACAATACAAGGACTTAGTACCCCTTACAGAAATTGAGCTTCGTAGTCTCCATCATATTTTAATGAGGGATTACCAAAAAGCCCTCCCCTACGCAGGTAGTTACAAAATACAATCTAATTCAGTTAGGGCGCACAATAATCAAATAGGAGAAAGTCGCATTGTGTTCCTAACAGCCGATGCAGGCCCTATAACAGCATCTGCGATGAAAGACTTGGTAGAATGGTACAATGAAATTTCACCCCTTTCACCTTGGACTGTTGTGGCTGCCTCAGAGTTTGTCTATCGCTTTTTGGCAATTCACCCATTCCAAGACGGAAATGGGAGGATGGGAAGAGGACTATTTTTGCTGACCTTATTGCAATCACCATCAAATGTTATTTCCACAGTCTCCAGATACCTTGCCATTGATCGCTATATTGAGAAACACAAAGAAGATTATTATGCTGTATTAAATAGGTGCTCAGAAGGACAGTACCGCCAGAACCCTAAAGAATATAAGATTCAGTATTTTGTAAAGTTTATGATCAAAGTTCTCCTCGAAGCGGTTGAGGGCATTCAAATAGCTAAACAAAAATTTGCAGCTGAAAAAAAACTTTCCGAGGCTGCACAAAAAATTCTCACTTGCTTTAAAGAACAACCTGAAATTCGTTTAACTACTGGGAAAATCATAGAGCTAACGGGTTTAAGACGTAGAGGTCTGATTTACGCTTTAAATACACTACTTGAATACAAAATGATTCAACGATATGGGCAAGGTCGTGCAGTTGCGTATCAACTGATATTCTAATAAGTCTGGACGTTCTTTTAAAATATCAAAAACACTACAGCAGACAGATTCCAGTTGATCTGCCACCTCAGGAAGTGATGCTTTTCTCTGCTCAAATAGAGCAACCTCCTTTGGGTTAAAATCCAACAAAAGTGAACGCTTCGCCCCCGCAAAGGCAAATAGCGTGGCAAGAGATCCATCAGCACCGGCTAATTCCAAGACGGTTTTACCCGGGCTAAGTCTCATCGTATACGCAACGGTTTCAGGGTTCATACACATGGGTAATCCGTATTTTGACACTTGTCCCTCCACATGAATACCACGCGGTGCAACCTCATAACGGGATTCTACAAGTGCAACAACTTTTGAAAACGTTGGTTCCGTTCGAAATTCTGGAAGAAGGAGGAGTTTTAAAACATCAGGATCAGACAACTTGGTATGGATGTCCCTCCTTGCTCAACATTCACCTCGTCCTCACACACCCGTTGAGGGGGCAAAGAAGGGTTTAGCCAAGCACGCGACCCCTTAACGATATGTTCACCTTTCTGTGGGAAGATTATAACTAGGGTGCCTAAAGGAGGTAACCCAAGAAATCTGCCCATAGGACCAGTCTATAAGGATGATGAAGCATGGTTAAGTACAGTATTCGGTTAATTTCTTTCATGGCTTTATTGAGCTGCCTAAGCGGAACCATAGAGCAAACCATGGGGTCAGATGATGAATTAATCCTCGATGAAGGATTCGCTGAGTCGTATTCCCATCAATTGTATCTGGCCCTTCAAGATCACAAAATTGAAGCAGAGCACTCTGATTGTACCCACAATTGTGAAAAAATGTTTCATTCTAAACAGGAACCACTGCTCGCCAGAATACAGAAGGAATATCCTAATATCCATATAATGCCAGCGAATAAGAGGGATTCCTATTCAAGAATGATGGCCACTATATCTGCCGAAAAAGCGAAATGTCTAGCCGATTGCGGGCATGCAGCCATCAGCCGGAACAAGCAAAAAAGGAAGCCATGACGGGTGCTCGCTAAAGTTAAGTTAATAAACAGGCAATGAATTTGTTTTCATCGATCACCCCCGGAAAACAGCGTAAGATTGTGCCAAAGTATATATTGATGGGCTTCAAGAGCCCTATAAAAATAGCCCCAAAGAGATTCCTTGGAGCTATGATTGGACACGAACTGATTTTAAAACTCTTATTCAATACACATCGAGGGTCTCAGGGAAACTAATTTTTCAATAAGCTCCTCCGTCATCTCGAACCTACATCCCAGTTTCAGCACTCTTAGGTTTCGGCAATTCTCAGCAACATAGCATTCCGCCCAGCCTCTGAACATGATGCCACTTATTTCTGAGGCTTATGGTCTGTACCATGACCAAAAGTCAATGAATAATCCCCACAGATGAATAAGATGCCCTCTTGAATATTCATCATCAAGTTGACTTCGTTTACATCGTCGCCCACCATTTGTGCAATGGGAGCGTACCGGCGGTACGGCAGTGGTTCGCAAAAATTATCTTTCACAGTTCTCCTTGAAACATCTTCTGGCGCAGCCAGAAGATAATGCTTTAAGTCTAAATCGTTGAAGTCGCTTCCGGTCCAGGTAATCAGGAACGGCATCCTGGTTTTATTTTGATTCCAATATTCTCTGAGAGATTCTAAATATGTCGCAGTCCCGTCTTCATTCCTGTTGAACAGATCCCAGAGGGTTATCTTTATCTCGAGTTTCCTTATAGCTGGATCTATTGGCCCTTTTCGAAGACCCGTCATAAAGCACACAAAATTACCCATACGATCGGTGGGTCTTAATGGAATCGTATCTTCCACCGGATTTACCAGGTTTGATAATTTATAGAATATCCCCTTTGTTGTGGGATCCGGCCTACAATGCAACTGGCCTGTTAAAAATAGACGAAGCCTATCTATTCCCTCTCTTGAAACGATGCCGTACTTTTTCGCAAGCCACAATAATTGAATGAAATCAACAGATTGAATCATTCTCTTGCAAGTCAGTCGAAGATTAAGAAGACAATCATACTGTTCTTTTCGTTCCCAGGAGGCGACAACCGCTGGCTGTATAATTCGACTCTGTATGAAAGACCAAGGTAATTTAGTATCTAGCTGTTGATTCATTGGTTGAACGAGTTGTAATGGTTGCATCAGTGGAATCCCACAGGTTTTCTCCTGAATAGCTTCATCGTTGTTTTCAACTTTAGCGCGCTTATGTGGCGATGTGGCACTTTCTGAAGACTCATTATCAGAATAGTAAGAATGGTCTGAGCGACTCCTTTTGTCTGCGTCATCATCAGAAGAGCTAGACCCAAGCCCATTTAAATCCACAAGCTGCTCATAATCCTCATAGTTATTATAATCCATCCCTTGAGTCGTTTGGGGTGAAGCTAAGCTGAGGGTCACTCCTAAATATGTGATCAATATTTTTACATGTTTGTTCATATTCATTTTCTCTATATTCTTTATATTTTTGACATTTTTTCCGATCATGGTGAGAATCCCTCGGCCTCCTCACCATGCTCTACAAAAGTAGCTTTCAAAAGGGCACTTATCCGTTAAATTTACGCCCTTTTACTATTTTATTAAACTCAAAGATGGACTCTTGGCACATCTCATATAACTCTGCGTAAAATTGGCTCTTAGCTTGGAGAGCATCATGATACCGATAATTTTCAGGCGTTTTGTCAAAGGCCTTTTTGGAACTTTCTTTAAGAAAATTAAGGCAAAGCAAAGCTCCATCATTTGATAGAGTTTCTGGTATTTCAAATCCGACAGTTTTATTCCTATGGGCAGAGGTTTCGTAAACTGGGACTCTATCTACGCTAAATGTTCGCATATCGTCATATTGTTTAAATCGAGTAGCTGCTTGACTTATCATTTTCTTAGCGGGTTTGAAGCTTTCCCTTTTTTTCAATAACTGTATTCGTTGTTGAAGATGTGCAATATTTCCATCGTTTCTTTGGGCCATTTCTATGCACTCTTTAAGTCTTTGTGCCCAACGTATCACAAATTCATGAATATCTTTAAACTCGTGATAAAAATGAGATTCATAATATAATTTCTCCCTTCTCCAATCGGTAGGGTTCATTTTTGTAGGTTCACGAAGCTGACTTTGTAATTTCTCTATACAGTCTTCTGCCCTTGTTTTTACTGGTTGAACGACCACGACCCTCGGCATCTTAGGCTGAGGAGCCTGCTTTTCGGACAAATCAGGAACGAGCATCGGAGGTGGCATAGAAGTTATGGGATTAGGGTTGAACTGTTCGTCAACAAGCCTCATCAAATAGTCAAAGGGGTCATTCGTACAAAAGTCATTTATCTTAACAGGCGTCCTGCCGAAGATACCTTCATAATCAATATTTTCTAAATCCCATTTGGGAAATTTAGTACCCGCGCAGTTTGTTGAATCATTAGAATCAGCCGAGTTAGAACCATCATCACTCGGGTCAGAGCTAATGTCCCTTCCCCAATCAAAAATTGGCAGTCCTCTCTTGCCTTCAAGACTCAAAGGCGTTTTTTCTGCTCTATCCCTTTTTTGTCCTTGAGGCATTGGATTATTTTCATTGACTTGTTCTTGTGATACAGCAATTTTATGTTGTCTTTTTTGAAGTCTCTTTGCTCTTGCCTCACTCTGCTTAGATCTATCCTCAATTTGAGAGGGATCACCAGACTTCTGCTTCTTAGATTGGTTTCTCTGTCTTGCTTTCTCTCCTTTGGCATTCTTGGCGACTTGCTTTTGAATAAGCACCTGTAGCATTTCTTCATCGTTTTCAAAATGAAGCCCAGATTGATATGCAATATTATTTACATACCAAGAATCTTTTTTGGGTGGCAAATCTTGAGCAGGCATTTCATCTTCATTAGTAAGATCAGAAGACCTTTCCGTTCTTTTGGTGACGGCGCTTTTCTTCTGGTGAAGATCACTCATGGGTTCTTCTTCGTCCATAGCGATTGTAATAGGCGATGCTAATATACCAAATGACAATGCTGCTAGCATAAAATATTTGTTCATAATTTTTCCAATTTCAAATGAGTTGAGGGGGTTTTATAACCACTTTTCTATATGCATATAAGTATATCAAAATACAAATTCAAGTAGTTTGTTAATTTAACTAGCTTATTTTGTTTGTTTTTTATAAATACGTGGTCATTATGGATTTGGCCCGTTTTTGAATTTACTAAAGCTTACCCTCAAATGCCTCTCGAAATCGATTCTTGTGGTGATAATTTGGTGATAATTAAATTTCAGTATGGAGAGCTGTTTCCTCAAGAGCTAAGGAAACAATGGTGCCGGCTGCAGGAGTCGAACCCGCAACCTACTGTTTACATACAGTAGGACTTATCTTATCAGCGCTTCCCCATAGATCTATAAACGTATGAAAATAGGACACTTTTTTAAAAATAACCTCTCATTAATCAACAATAAATCGCATTAAATCGATTTCTATTGCTGCCGGATCTATAATTTATTATGACCAGCGAACAGGAGGAAGATATGCAAGACGGCAAGAAGCTAACCAAGCGGGTTGTTGAAAGCATTAAGCTAGATAAGAGTGTAGAAGTACTTGTTTGGGATTCTGAGATCAAGGGTTTTGCTGTAAAGGTCTATCCAACAGGCCGCAAGACATATTTTGTGCAATATCGTAATGGACTTCTGCGGACACGTCGCAAAAAGATTGGCGTTCATGGAACCTATCAGCAAACCTTATAAATTGAGCCCATGAACACAAGACACTGTGTACCCCGTGTTACTACGGGATTGATAAATTCGATCACTCCCCTGATAATAACCTTTAACAAAGGACAAGATGTTGCTTTGACGGCAAAAAATATGAGATCCATACTGCCTAAATCTGAATAGCAGTTATAGGTTCATCATACTAGGAAAGGAAATTGTTATGAAAAAAGTTAAATGTATTGCCTTATTGGCAGCCATATTCTTAAGTTCAATTCCCCTCATGGGGATGGATTCAGATGACGATTCAGGTGACCATGGTGACGAGGGTTTTAGAAGTTCGTTAAGTGAAGAGCAACTTACCACTATTTGCCCTTTCTTATACATGGAGGATGGCCAGGGGGTCGCTTTAAAATTAAAAGAGCCAGACCTAAAGACAGTCTATAGACAATGTGCAGAATACAATAACTATCCCTTTTCATTACCCGATGATCGTGTTGAAGAAAATACAGTATGTTTTTCTCGACAAGGCGCATCCTCACTTGATCAAGCACCAGAACCGGTATTAGCTACCATATTGCCTATTATACAGTCATCGGTAACTCAAATTATCCTTCAAGATTGCCCAAATGTTGAGAAGCTCATCCGATTAAAGGATCAACTGCCCGGACAACCTGATGGTCCCCATAGAAAAGCTTACGGATTTCATTTGTTTGGGGATGCCAATGTAAATCTTGGTAACCTTAGAGGTTTATTGAATGCATGGGGTGGAAGTCCTGCCTCATGTAAGCATCTCGATTTTGCCATCAGAAATCTAAGAGATGATGCAGCCAGAAAACTTGTTCTGACAACAATCCTAGAAATCCTAGATTTAGCAGCCTGCAGTGACCTTCAAACTTTAAGCATCCGGTTCATGCATCTCACGAACGCAGACTTGGATCTTTTGACCCAAACGCTTGTGAAAAAATCACGCCCGCTAAAGCGCTTAATCTTATCATTTAATGATTTAGATGATGGTGTATTAGGAAAGGATGGGCTTATAGACCAATTACTCAAAAGCACAAAAAATTTGTCTAAGTTTTCTATCCTAGATCTTAAAGGCAATAAATTTGCGAATCCTGGTTTATGGGATATTAATCTAGGGCTCAGGACACGATGCCGATATGTTCAAAGAGAAGGAGGAGATACCCCGAAGCTTTCATTTTGTTTTAGTGGTTTATCCCCCAAGGATTTAAAAGGGCCAAAAGCTTCAGACGTACTAAATGCAAATGCCAGTTTTGATCAGCCAGATGATCTGCCAAAACCGTTTTCTTTTAGTGATATTCAAGCAATAAAAGATGCCTTTGACGGCGTTGGGGATCCCCCAGCAAAAGTTAAAAGGGTATGGTTCTTAAAAAATAGTCCTTACTGTAATTTAGCTGATCAAATGCTCGTGCTTAGGCATGGACGTCACAGATCTTGGACAACAATTGACCTAACTGATCGCGCACTTGAGAGGCATTCTGATGTCGAGCTCATTTTAAGGCATGTTTTAAATTCAGCTGCTTTAAGAAACCTCAAATTAGCTGGAGCATTTAGAGAACGCGTTGATATGGAAGTAGTATCTCATCAGACAGTTTTAAGAACCCTTCGTCGGTTTAATGCCCTTACGGTATTGTCATTAGCTCAAAACCGTTTGGGCTTAATTGCAGGAACTTATCAAGACATTATCGAGGACTTAAGCACGCTCCAAGCGATTGATTATTCACACAATCAAATTGGACAGGCGGGGGGCGAAACAAGGAGTTTCCTTGAAGGATTAGAGCTCGGCTTAGACCAACAAAGAGAGATCAGAGCCCTTAATTTAAGTCATAATATCTTTTCGGATGACAATTTTAGTGATCTATTGGTGGCAATAGGTAGGAGTCCGCAATTAGCGATTTGTGATCTTTCTTGGAATCAGATTAAATTCGAGGAAGGACTTCAAAATGTATTCATTAACAGATTAATCAACTTATTATCTGCTAACCCTCCCACACTTCTTCACATTGATCTTACGCAAAATCCGATTGCGCCAGAAACTGTGGAAAGAATCATTGCTGCCTATCGTGAAAAAATGGCGACCAACCCGCAACATTTATGGCCGATACTCTCTATTAATGCGCGAATGGGTGATGGGACTTATACCCCTGTTCAAGAAATTGGAAACGCGCGGGTATTGTTAAAATTGGCAAAAGTATATGATCAACAAGAAGAAGCCTATATACAAGAGTGGTCAAATATTGTTCCTAAAGACACAATAAGGGCTCTTCGATATTTCAATAAAGCGATCAGCAAAAAACAAGCTGGGGAATGAGGAGAAAAATGATGATGAATAATTTAAAGAGTCTGGCATTTGGTCTATTGCTTGTTGTTTTCGCGATGTCTACTACTAAAACATTGGACGATGTAAACCGTATGTCTCTATATCTTCAAGGCACATCAGGAGCTTTAGCAAAGGAAATGGACGAGCCAAGAATAAGCGAAATTCTAAGAGAAGGAAGTGCTTCATGGAGTACATTGCCTGAGAAGGATCAACGCAAAGCTCACAAGCGTATGATTGCTCATCCAGAAGAAAAAGCTATCAAAATCATCGAAGACTTACACGCCAGGAGTGCCAAGAGCACAAAGGATAGGACGCTTCTTCGTGAGCAATTTAAACAGCTTCAGATCACCCCGACAAATGATCAAGAGGTCGCTGGACTTCATCTTATTCAGCTTCAAAGAAGTAAATTTTCCGAACAGGATATTTTTGCAACTGTGTATCTTCAAACCAACAAGAGTCGTCTAAAAAAACCTTTATTAGAGCCTTCGTTAGAGGAGATCAATGCTGCTAAACGTTTAATTGAGTTAAATCTTAAAATTACCCGAAAGAAGCTTGAAGCAACGCTTCATCTTCAGACCAATCAAGGTAATGCGTTGAAAACGACCATCTTAGCTCCAAGTGCTAAAGAAATTAAAGCCGCCAAATCATTGAAAGCTCGCGCTGATGTCTTTTCAACTGAGCAGCTTCATCAAGAATGCCAAAGTCGCAAAATGAAAAAAGGAAGTAAAGTGTCGGCTCAAATAAT
>JAIESE010000072.1 GCA_019746225.1 Alphaproteobacteria bacterium
AATTGCTATCCCATGGGCCACACAGAAGTTTTTTGGCAAGGAGGCAAGGAATTTCCGTACAAAGGGTCGGATTTTGGGTACTTGGTTTGGCGCAAAAGAGACTGCTGTTTGGGTTAGTTTTATTTGTTGGAGAAGCATATGACACAACGAATTATTGTACTATTTTTGGGGATGATTCTCAGCAGTCTAGGTGCCGAAGAGGATGCCCAATCACTAATAAATCAAGCTGAACAAGCGTCTCAATTTGGATCGATTGATGCGAAAGCGTTGATCCATTCCCTTAAAGATCCAGAAGGGAAGATCTCTAAGATTCTCAAAGGCAAAGTTGGAAAGAGTTGCACAAGTGCGCATTCTGATCAACCTTCCGGAAAATGTGGGATGAATCTTAAACCCCTGAAAGATGATAAGTCCCTTGCTCAACTGTACATCTTCGTCTCATCAAGTATGCCTCAAGAATCAATCAAAGTTTTAGGTCAGCAAGCTCAGAAGATTGGAGCGCATGTGGTGTTTCGAGGGTTGGTTGGGGAAACATTTCCGAAGACGCAAAGTTACATGAAGGAATTAGGAGTTGCGGTTGAGATTGATCCCCCAAAGTTCGACAATTATAAAGCCACTGTCGTTCCAACATTCATCCTTGTTAACAAACAAACCATTGATCGAGTTGCGGGGCATATAACACTATTAGAAGCGCTTGATCAGTTTCAGAAAAAAGGAGAGTTAAAGACACAAGCTCAAGAATTATATCAAACCCTTCAAGGTAAAGGGAATGAATCATGAGGGTGATTTTCATTCAACTAGCTATTTGGGGGGGAATTCTATCAACTCTATCCTATGTGGTTGCAATGAATAAGTCGTTTGACCAAGGCAGTACTTGGGCTCATAGTCACCCTATCCCCTCACCTCAAAACCCTAAAGTGATCCCAGGATACGGGGGGAAAGACCTGCCTCAATCAAGATTGAAAGGCCATGATCTTGGAGGTGAGGCTCAAAAAGCGATGCACGACAATGAGGCCGGCAACCTTATTGTGGATACTTCTGATGCCCGACCAAACTACGTCATCGATTCACAAAAAGACCCCCTTATTGTGGTGGCCGATCAAGCTATTGCAGGTCCTCAAAAGACTCTCAACGAAAGCCTAAAGGAAACTCCTGGATCTGACATAACTTCAGAAGAAATCAAAGTGTGTGAAGAAGGAGGAGAAGAGTATCAACAAAACTGTTCAAAGCACCTAAAGATCGTTCTTAAGATCACACCAGAAGTGAAAACTAATGTTACCTATTGTCCGGGGCATGCAAGAAAGGAAAGAAGAGGATGGAGCATGCACTACAGTCATTGGACAGAGTATTGCGGAGGATGCGCAACTCGGGTAGATGTAACCCCAAAAAAAGTGAAAGTTATCAAGGAAAAATGGATTGATGGATGCAAAGCTCTCGAAGATCACGTTGATAAAGGGCTGTGTCGCTATGTAAAAGCCACGAGAAGCCCTCAGAATGAAACACGCATCATTAAAGGCGAACCTATTGTCCGTGATCATTTTGAAGAACATTATGAGTATTCCTGCTTTAAAGCTTCCAGGAATTCTTGCGCGGGTTTACGAGAAAAGGGCTGCTATCAGACCAATTCGGTTTGCAAAGAAAGGGTTGGTAACTCTTGTGTTCTTTGTGAGCAAACATATCGTTGTCCTTCTGGCAAAAGAGCACTCAAGTCTTATAAGTCTTCCAACAACAAGAATCCTTTTTGCTTGAGTGGCGACTGTACCGATGCCAGTTATAGACCCAATCAGGATTTGTTCCAAGTATTGAGTCAGATGTCTGTTCTAAAGGAGGCTCAGAATGATTTAAGGAACTTTTCTACCATCTTCAAAGGGACGGATCGTCGGTGTACACGCAATTGTTTAAATTTTCGGGATTGTTGCGGTTCTGGCAAAGGCTGGGGCGTATCTCTGAAGCTGGCGAGTTGCGATGCCGAAGAAAAAGAACTCCGCGAATTACGCGATAAAAACAGATGTGTGATGGTTGGAACCTATTGTGCAGAAAAGCTCGGCGGTCAATGTATTCGAAAAAAGACGACCTTTTGTTGCTATGACAGCAAGCTTGCAAAAATTATTCATGAGCAAGGAAAAGGACAATTGGGACTTGGGTTTGGATCCCCCCAAAAACCCCAATGTCAGGGTTTGACCCCAGAACAACTGTCAAAAATTGATTTCTCTAAAGTGAATTTCTCAGATCTTTTCCAAGATATTGCAGCCAGAACAAAAGTCCCGAACGTTCAAAAGATCACGAAAGGTATTCAAAGATCGATGAAGGATAAGACGAGTCATATTACCAAGTCGCAAAATATACAGGGGCGTGGCCATGGGGATTTCTAAACTACTTTTATTGCTAATCATGCTTCTCATCTCTCCTGCCCATTCAAGCTGGTACAAAGGAGATCAAAAGGGATGGCTTTGGTATAAGCGTACTCTTCCTCTTATGAAGAGAGAACCAAAAAAAGATGCCACATCAAAGGTACTTACTTATTCAGGAAGGATGGATGCTTTAAGGAAAAACTTTGAAGAGATTCAAGCCAAAGCAATTCTAGAGCCCACCTTAGACAATGTACAAGTGATGCAGCAAGCGCAGAATGCTATCATGAATCGGGCAACTGAGTTTGAAAAATATTGGATGCTTGCTTCTCTTCTTACCAGCCAGAACTTTAGAGCTTCTGATCAACCTAGTCCTCCACATCGAAAGGTTTATCAAGAGCAGCTTGATGGACAACTTGACCAGAATATAAGAAGGTTAGCCAAAACCTATGGCCTATTCTTTGTCTTTAAAGAGGACTGTCCTTATTGTCATGAGTTTGCCCCCATCGTCAAAGATCTGATGAATCGTTATGGATTTGAGGCAAAAGCGATCTCGGAAGAAGGAAAAGCGCTTGAGCTGTTCCCCGAGGCTGAGGCTGATAATGGGACCATAGCAGTCCTCAATCCCGAAGGCATCTTTCCGTCTTTGTTCTTAGTCAGTCCCCAATCTCGACAAGTTATTCCTTTGGCTCGTGGTCTTGTGAGCCTCTCCCAGCTACGAGAGAACTTCAAAGTCATCATTCGATTTTTAGAGGAGGCGCCTAATGGCTCGTAAAATTGTAAGCGTCTTGGTCATTCTAACTTTAAGTTGTCTCCCATCTCCTACTGAAGCCAGTGCCTTGGACAAATTCTTTAAAAGTCTAGGTGGCCAAGTGAACAAGACAACACCGGGTGCGTTTCAAGATCAGGCGGCCGGGTATTACACAGGTGGCGGCTATGTGTTGCGTCAGAATAATAGTGTCGTTCAGCCCATCAATATCAGCCTGCCTCAGTTGGGAACGGGATGTAATAATCTCGATTTGTATTTTGGATCATTCTCCTTTTTACAAGGCGAACAACTCTCCCAACTGCTTCGACAGATCGGAACTGGTGTCCCTACGTATGGTCTTCAACTGGCCATGAAAACTATGGCGCCTCAAGTTGAGAATCTTTTATCTCAGCTTCGAAAATCCGTCCAAGACATGAATAATATGATGCTCAATTCTTGCCAAGCGAGTCAGAAGATTGTTGGAGGTCTCTGGCCTCGCGGAACTGCGGCGAGTGAACAAATCTGCATGAACGAGAAGCGCAGTGGCGGGGAAGATTGGTTCGGGGCACGTCAACATTGTGAGAAGCCTAATTCTGTTCAATCAAACGTCAAACATGCGCAAGGCAAGTACAAAGACCTCATGATGGGGGAATATAATCTTGTATGGCACGTCCTTAATAAAATGCCGGAGTATGAGAAAAACAAGGAATTGGCATCCTTTATCATGTCCGTGACTGGAACCTTGATTTCAAAAAGATTGGGCGACACCATTCGCCTCAAAGTCATTGAACCCAAGGCGGATCAGAAAGACTTTATTGCGGCTTACCTGAAAGGTGGAACGACGTCTCAGCTCACTTGTGATGAAGACCAAAAATGTCTTGCTCCACGCTTGACTCAAGTAACCATTCAAGATAGCAGCGCACAGCCCCGTACGACCATGAAAGCAAAGGTTATCTATAAAATCTCAGAGTTGCGGGTTAAATACATTTCCAAAGAATCGATCACAGTAGAGGATATCGCTTTCCTCAATGATGCCGTCAATGTCCCCGTCTATCGATACATCCAAGTGAGCGTGGCTGCGGGAACACCGTTTCTTATGCAGGACGCAGCGGAATATATCGCCGCCAATATCATCCTCACCCAATTTGATCGAGTGATGAGTGAGGTATTGGAGGCTGTCGATGCGTTGCAAAAGATTCAGCTCGAAGATACGGCAATTGAGAGTTTCAAGAAGAACTTGCAGAGTTCGAGATCCCGCGTTCAGTCGTTGTTGATTGGCGCTAACAGCGGTTCCATCAACACCTTGAACCAAACAATCCAAGCCATAGAACAAGCCATTGTTGCCAAAAACAGTTAAGGAGAGGTCATGGATTATGCAGTTTACATTTATGGGGGCGGCAAGATTCTCTGGACCATCTTCAATGGCATCAGTTTAATCTTTGCAAGTGATAATCCTTACTTTACATCCGTTGGCACCTTAACAATCGGGATAGCATTACTTTATACAGCTGTAAGGTCCGTTCCAGGCGGGTCCCTTCCCATATTCTTTAAAGAGTGGATTTTGCCCACATTTCTTCTGGTCGCCTTGTTTTATGGACCTAAAGCTTCCGTCAACATCATTGATAAGGTTGACTTGAATTTCAAATACAGCAAGGTCGATAACATTCCACTGGGCATTGCTGCTGTGGCCAGCTTATCAAGCACGCTTGCTGAGTTTTTGACGGAGCACATCGAGACCATATTCACTTCAAGCGACATGGAACGGTTCTCAAGAGTGGGGCCGATGTTTGGAGCTAAGTTGATTCAAGCGGCGCATACGTTATCGATAAGAGATCCCCTCATCCGCGAGAATTTGAAGGACTTTACCCGGCAATGCTTTGCCTGGCCCTATGTGTTCTCAAACCTGGAGCCCGGTAAGAAAGCCGCTTTGGAAACCGAAGACATGTTGGGTTTTATTGAGGCAAATCCTCACCCATTGCTAGGGATTTATTGGCGACAACCCAATGGCCAATCAGCTTTCATGAACTGTCGTGAATGTGCCACCAGGGTGAGAGAAATCATTCCCATCGAAGTAGAGACAGGCTTCAGATCCCTCGCGATGAAGATGTTTGACATTAAAGGAGACGGAGAAGCCGAGACCCGTCGTTTAAAGCAATATTTTGGAGATGCATGGCAATATCTCGCGCGTGGGTCAAGCGATGCGGCTCACATCATTCAACAAGAACTGATGCTGAATAGCTATCGAGGAGCCTTACAAGACAAACGAGATGAATTAGGGTTAGGTCGCAATAGTTCTGAATTAGCTCATCTGAATGCAGATCGTGGAATAGCACAGCAGGATAGCTCCTTTCTTGTCAAAGCAGCCTTGTCAGGATCGCAAATCCCGATCCTTCACACCATTATATTTACTCTTGCTCTCATTTATTTTGCCATCATGGCTCCCATGACATTTTTGCCGGGAGGTATCGGGCTGCTCGTTACATGGGTAAAAGTAATGGCTTGGCTGGCCACATGGCCGATCTTGTTAGCCATCCTCAACGCATTGGGCCACATGTTTGCAGCACAAAGTACAGCCTCACAAATGATGGGATATGGTCAAGGCCTGAACCTCATGACCCAGAATGGCTTAGCCGATGCGGCCTATAATGCTTACTGCTTTGTAATGGGATTACAATATTCTGTTCCCTTCATTTCCTATGCGCTTCTCTGGAGTGGGGGATATGCGTTTTCTCAACTGTCCTCTTCCTTCACACAAAGCGGCGAAGCGTTTGCCGGTAAAGCTGGTGCAGAAGTTGTTGATGGCAACGTTTCCTTTGATGCACAAAATTTGCATACTCGATCCATAGCCAACTCCCAAATTGCTCAACAGCAGTTGGGGTCTTCTTTCAATTATGGCTCTCGCTTCGATGATGGGAAGATAGCAGCCCTTTATGGAACTGAAGGTCAACTCAGTTTACAAGAACACCAAACGCAGCTGGGCACGAACGTTTCTCAAAATGATGCAGTGAGTGCCATGTCTGGGCTTCAAAGTCAGGTAGCTCTTCAATCCTCGCTCAACCACACAAAAGCAGCTGGTCAGCAAGTTCAGATGGGGATGAACGAGTTGTTCTCCTTAACCAAGAGCCTTGCGGATAGCCAGGAATTTACAGAAACATTTGGAGAATCAGGCTCAGCAAGTGCCCAAAAATCTCTATCAAATTCCATGGATATCGCCAAGCAATTTGCCAAGGATCATAACATTTCTGAAGATAAGGCATTTAATATATTGCTTGGCGCGAGTGCTGAAATGGGGGGTGGTGCTGGGGGACAGAATTCTGGCTTTTTTGGAAAGCTTGCTGCGAGCCTTGGGGGACAATTGCAGGCTTCTGCCAGAGATAGTGAAGGCATTTCAGAGAGCATTAAAAGCGGGCAAGCGAAGCAGTTTGCCGATAACTTAAGTCATGGATTGCAATATGTTGAAGACAATAAAGGATCAACCAGTAATACCCTCTCAAGTCAAAAGCTTGATCAAGCTCAACAGCATTTTAACAAGGCTGACAATTTCTCTGAACAAGCTGCTGCAAGCCTCCAAGAATCTCAAATGTGGAGCGAAACGGCATCTCTTCAGCGACAAAAGGGAATTGCTTCCGGCAGCAATCTTAATGATTCATCATTATCATACGTTGCAGACAAACAATTTGGCGGAGATAGGGTAGCAGCAGCAGCTTGGCAAACTCAAAATCCAACAGCATATCAAAAAGAAATCGAAGGATATCTCGATAAGAGCCAATCTGGTATGCAACCAAATAATCTCTCTTCGAGGGCAGATATATCTCAACACAATACTGACTCAAGGCAAAACATAAAATCAATACCTGCAAACAATCCAGGTCTTGAAGAGATAAGGCAGAAGCACGATCTCAATCAAGGTGGTTATGAGCTAGAAGCAACATTGCAGGCTCGCCGTCAAGAAACAAGACAGACCATAGATCAACACAAAGTCCCTCTCAACAATGAAGAGTTCCGTGGAGAATTTGATGCAAACGAACAAGAGTTTGAAAATGAAAAGAGCAAAATCCTACTTAATAAGAGTTGGAATAAAATATGGAAATAACCCTTGAATCATCCTTCATAGAAGGAATGACTTTAAGAAAATGGGTTTGCCAGCTTGTTATCCGAAGCAGCATTGTACATCGGACTGTGGATAACACTCATCGGATAAGACCATTGGTTCATTTGACTTTGATTAGGGGAAAGATAGGGATATTTAATCCTTCCAATCAATATCGCAATTCCAGAAGGGATGAGAACAATTCCAAGATAGGTGAACAGAAAAGCCGTGTAATATCCAACTTCTTCAACAAAAAAGTAACATGTGAGAGCCATAAAGACGCTCATTGGAATTGCAATGCGGCGCAGCTTGATCATGAATGCATTAAATGCATCCATTTGTTGAGGAGTTACTTTAGCGCATTGGAAGTAGGCTTCAGGAGCCTGAGCAGAATCCTTATACCCCCTAAAGGTAAAGAACCACCAGTCCCAAAACGAAGTCAGCATCACATGGGACAGAAGGAGAAGAAACAGGTTCCCTGTAGCACAAAAGATGCAGAAACTCATGAACGCCGTAATATAAATGCGTCTATTGTGATAAAATTTCACCTTGATCTTAGGAACTTCTTCCAAAGGAGTTTCGATAGATGTATTGGCTGTATCAGTCATCTTTTCCATCCTTTCATGATTAACTTTACCACAAAATATTTAATGCAAATGAAAATTATTCAATCTCTTACTCAACAAAATCATAGATGTGTGACACTTTTAACAACCTCAAAGGAGCAAAACTCATGATGAAAACTTTTACCCGCGGTGGTCAGGTTACCCTTCATAATCTTCATATGATTCGTCAAGTGTTGGTTGTCACAATCATCACATCCTTGTTGATAGGCATATTGTTCTTTGGAACGAAGAGTTGGTTTGATTATACCCCTTATGAGCGCTCAGCTGCATGGGCTTATTGCTGGGCAGAATTTAAAATTGGCATTCCATTTGTAAAGGCCCATAAACTGACTCAATATTACACTAATCCGGATGGAACTCAGAGGATCGTTCGGTCAATTGACATCCACAAGGATCGCAGACACCAAATCCATGCCAATAGTGTGAAGCAGCAGATTATTGACAATGCCTGGCTTTCCTTCCGAGTCATGTTTTGGGTATTCCTATTCATTTGTGGAATTTGGTTGTGGCGAGGGCATTCTACCGCCCGCAAACGCATCCTATCGGGAACGGAGGTCGTTTCGGCTAAAATGCTTAAGAAAGTGATCAGAAGCCGCAAGGAGGCGTCTGATTTTACACTGGCGGGCGTGCCCCTCATCAAAGATAAGGAGAAGCAACATACGCTTATTATTGGAACGACGGGGTCCGGCAAAACCAACTGTATCCATGAGCTTTTGCAACAGATTCGAGCCAAGAAGCAAAGAGCAATAATTGTTGATATGACGGGCGCATTCATCGAGAAGTATTATCGTCCTGAAATAGACATCATTTTGAACCCGCAGGATGCGCGCTCAAAACCTTGGACTGTATGGGGAGATTGTCCGAAATCCCATCACATACGTTTGATCGCGTCCGTGCTTATACCCGCGGACAACAAAGGTAATGAGTCTTACTGGACGAAGGCCAGCCGGGTGGTCTTCATGGCAACGGCCGAAAAACTCCTCAAACTCAATCGCCTGACCAATACAGAATTCTTGAGTTATGCCACCAACGGTCCCATCCGGGAAATCGAGTCATTCTATAAGGACACCAACGCAGCAGCTATTATGAATTCAGATGCCGCTGAGACGGTGATGGGCGTGCGATCAAACTTGCAAGCCCATACGGAGTGTTTAACGTTCTTTAAAGAAACCAAGCGCCCATTTTCTATTCGGGAATGGGTGAAAAAGGAGAAAAACGAAGGCTGGTTGTTCTTATCCTCCCCACCCCAGCTTCGTGAGGAAATTGCGCCGCTCATGGCGCTTTGGACGAGTATTGCCACCGATGCGCTGATGGGTCTTCCCCATAGCCAAGAACGGCGCTTGTGGATCGTCGTTGATGAGCTTCCAGCTATCAAGAAATTACCGAAGCTCCAGATGATGTTAGCAGAAATACGAAAGTATGGGGGATGCGCAATTTTAGGTACCCAGGATATGAGCCAATTGGATGAGGTATATGGCCAAAACATCGTCAAGTCCATAGCGAATCTCTGCAGCACAAAAGTGGTCTTCCGTATCGAAGGCGCCGAAATCGCCGAGCGTATGTCTAAGTGGCTAGGTGTTCAAGAAGTCTCCGAGACCATGGAGAGTATCTCCTATGGAGCTCACCAAATGCGCGACGGTGTCTCCCTCAATGACCAACGCAAAGAGAAACCGACCATCCACCCAGATCGTTTGATGAAACTGCCAGACTTATGGGGATATCTCAAAGTGCCCGGGAATTATCCGATAGCGAGGGTATGCTTCAAGATTCATAAGTTAGAGCGTGTGGCTGAGGGGTTTGTGGAGAGATCTTAAGAAGATTGAGGAGTTTTTAAACATTTGAGTGCCTCCCACATATATCACCCCTGATACTCTTCTAATTCGAATCTTTTCGATTAGCTCCTTTTCAAGGAATTCAGTGCAACATACGTAATCCATACTTATGTATGTTACTTACGTCTCTTTTTCGGATAAAACTGAATAAAAATCTCCTCTAGGGTTAATTTACTAACTCCCTTGGGGGGAATTATTAATATAGGAGATTTACCATGTATTTAAAATTTAAAGGGCTACTTGTCGCGCTATTCTTAAGTATGACTCTTGCTGGGTATATTCTTGCGGTAGAGCAATGTGAGTACGTAGAAGTAGATAGAAGCAAGCCCATACATGTAGAACAATTAAGCTCACAATATATTAAGGGACAGTGGAATTCGTTTCCAAAAAAGCTATCTTTAACAAAGAAAAAAGGGTTGCTTGGTGAAGTTGCTGCACAAGATGTGATTGAAAGTTTAAATTGGGATGGAAAAAGACTCGTCAGCATAACATCCATGTTTAAACAACAAAACTGTAGTGTTTCATCATACTTTAGAGATAATGCTGATCGAGGGATCGATGATATTTTTGTCGTGGTGAGGGCTGATGGCTGGGCTGACCAAAGGTTTAACCCTATTTTCCATGAGTCAAAATTTGATGGACGGTGCACCCTTAAATTAAAAGATACAGAGACACTTTGCAGACAGCTTTCGTTTCAATGGATAGATGGAAACCTTCAGAAAATTTCCAGTAGGACTGATAGGGCTAAACTTTGTTTTAGAACATCAAGTCTAATAGCAAGGTCATGCCAGTCGTGTAAAAAAGAATTTCAAGACACTGTAGTATGGTTAGCAAGCATGCTTAAAAATGGAAACTTCAACCGTACAGCAAGTGTCCTATGTTCAGATGGTACATTCTCCCTTTATGAAGTGAATGGGGCTTAACGTAAAAGGCTGGAATTATTAATCAATAGAAGCTCTTCCAATATCTTTACCATGGCAAGGCTATCGAGTTTGCAGTATTCAAGGAGATCATTCTTGATTTTCGCCCGTTCAGCCTCAAGGGGTTTGTCATTGATAAACGATAGGTATTTGGCCAAGGCATCACCGCCGTCTTGAATGCCTAAATCAGCATACGATAGAGCCGGAGCCAGAACGGGGAGAACCTTTTTAATAGAATATGAACCATTGAAGCTTGGATCGTAGAACCATTTCTCTTTGAAAGGAACCATTAAATCCCAAAGTCGATCTATCATGTTATTTAAATCTGGGGCTAGGTCTGGAAATGCTTTTGCGAGCTCCTCTAGACAACCTTTTTCAAATGACATGTTATAGACAATGATGCTTCCTTCAGGGCTTAGATCTTGTGCCAGTCTCTCTGCCAATACTCGCATGGGATTTTCGTTTTCCTCAAACAGAAACTCACGATGTTCGAGCGCAGAGTCTGGCGAGCTCTTTATATGAAGGCTGTATTGGAAAGGTAGCTTTTGATAGGGGCGATTCCCATCGAATCTTGGGATAGCATATCCAATGGTCTCAAAGTCTAAAAAGGAAAGTGGGAATTTAAGCTGTTTAAGATGTTCAGAAATTGGCGGGAGATCGATGTGTTCTTCCTGGTTTTTTTCGGCCATTACCTGGATCAACTGTAGATCGGTAACCACATTCTCGGGGATATCTTTGACCAACTCAATACCCTCTGAAAGTAAATCACCCCGCTTTTCGTCTCTGATGCCGCTCAAGTAGTGAATCGACTTTTCAGGAACATCTTTCCAGCAATAGTGCTTGAACTCACAGTCATAGGGGTTTTTGCAAATGCTGCCAATATCCCTATATGGCTCTTCGTCTTGTGACAGAGTTTCGTTGATTCTAGAAAGATAGTCCGGAACTTGACTTAGCTTCTCTTTCAAACGGTCATCGACTGACTCAACAATGAATAGCTCTGATAGATTGAGGGCTCCTTGTCTTACATATTGATTATTCAAGTGGGCTAAGCAAACACGCCGTAAACGAATGCCAGATTGCTGGAGGACATAGGTCTGAATGGCACAATCCGGAAGATGTTCCTTTTCTTTAACCTCTGTACTGCTTTTAACCTCAATTAAATCAAATGAACCATCAGGGTTTCTAACCAATATATCTACTCGCACAGCAACATTTTCAAATAAGAAAGCGGCTTCGAAAATTGCTTTTGCTCCATTTTGAATTTCAGCTTGTGTGTGTTCTAAAGCCTTATCGAGGTTTTTATAATCCTCATCAATTAGGACACCGCCAGAGTAATGTTCCCGTGCTAATTCTCCTACTTCGTTTCCTTGAGCAAGTACGGATTGCTGGAATGTGGATGTTTCTTGAATTAAATCTTTTCGAAAATTATAGAGCCAAATTCGCTTTAAGCATCTCCGGCCCTTGCAATATTGTGATTTCGATAAAGATCGCATTGCTTCAAGACCTATTGTAAGGGCTGTGCCTATATTAGTTCATGTTATGATTGCAAAGATAAACAGGTGGTTAATTTTCTAGATAACTGTGCTAAATTTCTCCCGGCGACTATCGTAAAGAGAAGCGAACCACCCACCCCGATTGATTGATGAAGCTACATGACTTAAACGCATATCTCAAAGTGCCGGGGGGTTACTCTATAGCGAAGGCAAGCTTCAAGCTTCAAGATTCATAAGCTGGAGAGGACGGCTGATGGGTTTGTGGAGCGGACTCTTTCGCGTCTCTTAATTATTGCATCATTTTATACCTGAAATTAATTATTTTTATTTAACATTGAGTTCATGAAAAGGAAAAGCCCATGAACCCAACAAATGATGATGAGCTAATAAAATTAATATTAGAAATTAGAGAAAAAGCCAATCAAGGAGATTCTGAGGCCCAATATGCCCTAGGCTTAAGACTAAGTATGGGCGATGGGATTATGAAAGATGAAGTTGAAGCAGCTAAGTGGTTTCAAAGAGCTGCTGAACAAGGGCATTCAGAGGCTCAGTGGAAGCTAGGGAATATTCTACAGTATGGCATAGGGATAAAAGTGGATATGACCGAAGCATTTCACTGGCTTAAAAAAGCCTCTGAGCAAGGTAATGCCCAAGCCCAATACCGCTTAGGATATTTATATTATTGTGGCATTGGGACAGAAAGGGACATTAAAGAGGCCGTTAAGTGCTTTCAGGATGCCGCGATGCAAGGTTACTCTCTAGCCCAGTTTCAATTTGGAATTGTTCTTAAGAAGGGCATTGGGGTAGAAAAAAACGAGTGTGAAGCTGAAAAGTGGCTTAGAAGGGCGGCAGACCAAGGGCATTTGGATTCCCAGGTCATGTTGGGGAATATGTATGGTACGGGTGATAGTGTGAGGTTAGATCATACTGAAGCATTTAAGTGGTTTAAAAAGGCTGCCAATCAAGGGGATTTGCATTCCCAGACCATGTTGGGGATGATGTTTAGGAATGGCATCGGAATAGAAAAAGACGAAGCACAGGCCATAAGCTGGTATGCAAAGGCGGCAGACCAAGGTCATGCACCAGCTCAAAGAATTTTGGGATGCTTCCTTATGGAGGGTATTGGGATAGAAAAAGATGAAGCAGAAGCTGTTAAATGGTTTAAGAAAGCCGCAGAACAAGGGAATGTTGATGGCCAACGTTGTCTTGGAAGCGCTTATTATGCAGGGGCAGGCGTTAGGCAAGATTACATTGAAGCACTCAACTGGTTTAAAAAAGCCATTGAACAAGGGGATTTGCATTCCCAGACCATGTTAGGGGTGATGTTAATGGAGGGTGATGGTGTAAAAGAGGATAAGGCAGAAGGATTAAAACGGATTAGAGAAGCAGCAGAACAAGGCTATGAAACAGCACAAGAGATTTTAGCTAAGTATGAGAAGAAAGGCTACTCCAGCTACATCTTTCATCTATATTTGATTGGCTGGATTATTACATTTATATGGTTAGTTTTTTTTAATGGAGCTAATTATAATTGGTGGAACTGGATCGTTTTGATTCCAATTGATGGATTCCTAGCAGGTATATGGCCATTATATTGGTTGATTATAAGATGGCTCCCCACCCCATTTTAGAGGTATTACTCCGGAAGTAAAACAAGATACGCATCTCTAAAGTGAGACTCAAGGAAAAGCTTGCTTTGCCGTCTATTGAACGTAAACTATTTGCTCGTCGGAGTAATAGTAGTTTATTGCACGCCCTTCATGGGCGCAACAGGGCAAGCAGAATTCAGCAATCGAGATAATGCGCTAAGTCCCAAAAAAACCAGTTTTTATTGGGGTGGCCGTTTATAATTGGTAAGTATTTTTTTTGAGTAGAAGAACATATGAGCTAATATTGAAAGACTCGAAAGGATATTAATATAACACCAGAATTCCTTTTTAAAATGGAATTGAATAATCGGATTATATAGAATACAAACGATAACCATTAGAATTACTCCGAGGTTACTCTTCAAGTAGTTAATTTGCAGATAGATTAAGTAACCAGCGGAAACACTGACCACCAGGCGAAGCAGTTTATAATATTCATAGGGTAAGTTCAATGGAGCGATTATTAACATAAGCGCAGGAACAAGCCAGATGAGCCATTCAGTTTTAAATTCCTCTTTCATATCTCACTTCCTACAAAGCCATTATAGGCTTTAACATATTTCCAAATTGCTAACAAAGCATTTCGAAAGTGCGTCTTGTTGAATGTCAATAATGGGTGTGCCTTAATAAAAACAAAACTCACTTATTTATCTGTCTAGTACAAAGAGTATACCCCAGTTTGGCTAATTGGTACGTTTATATGTATACCAAACATCTTGTTAAAAACCCTTTCCAAAAATCTGAATGAATTTTGAATTTGAGAGGTGGTTCGATTATTTAATTCCGAGATGCCTTCGAGGCGGTTATAATATGGAAATAGTAGCTCTTTCACGCCAGAGTGTCTGTATTGCCTTAAACACTCTAAACTTTCAATTTCTTTAGTGGAGGCATTATAATCCGTTTGAAGTTGTTCAAACTCATTTTTCATTTCAGAAGCTGATATACTCTTATTCTTTTTTGCTAACCAATAATGAATAGATCTCAGAGTACTAGTAGATTGTATTTCTAAAAATAATTTATGGTACACAGCAGCTCTATAAAGGTGTGCCAGAATGAATACAACTTGTGTGTCTTCATTTTTAAGAAGTAAATCAAGCATCCTTAAAGCATCTGTAAAAATATCAGTTTCGTCAATCTGCTGATCAGGTAATGATCCATGTAATCTATTTAATTTCAATGTGCATAAATCCCTGTATTCACATGTAGAAAACGCATTTGAAAGGCTTGTTTGTGATTCCAGAGAAAAATCATCACTTGCCAAAATTATGTAATTATCCATAAAATCCATAGGAAATGAATTTACGATCTTCTTTTTTCTGTTATCTGAGGTACGCAAGCAAGCTAAGAAGGCGTGAATAACTTCGATTCTAGCATTTGTTGTAATGGGGCCCTCTTTATCTAACTGATCACCTCTAATTGACATTCCAACAGGTGCATTGCTGAAATCAAAGACATAATATGAATCTGCCCTAATTAAAACTCTCAAACCAGACTCTAGTCGTGCGTCAATGAAATAATTCTGAGGATTTGGCTTGCAGCTAGGATTAAAATACACCCAACCCTTTTTTAAGTCATATAAGGCCATGTAGGGAAAAGTAAATTTTTGTTTCATAAAATTGTGCTCTCTGTTTCTGTTTTAATGGGTTGATCTTGAATTAAAGTATGAACGAAGATGATCCCTGTGTTTAGTCTTACATCCGCAAGCCCCTTCTCACAACCTGATCTCTCTGCATTTGCTCCTGCTGCTCTTGGGCTTGGCGTTCTTGTTGCAGCTGGGCTTTGGATTCAGGTGTATCTCCTCGGGGCTTTTCTTGCTGAAGCTGCATTGAGAATTCCTCATAAGCCTTGATGGATATTTCGGCAGATGTAGGGATGGCATTGTCTTTGACCGCCCGTTTTTCAACCACCCCCCTTTCAACCAAATGAGCTTCAAACAATTCCCCTGCAATCTTCGTCAATTGCTCGGCCATTTTGTTGACTGCGGGCTTGTCGGCATCGGTTGGATTGCGCCCATACCGTTCTCTAAAATGAAAGAATTCGCATACGGCCTGATACTTCTCCTGATTCTCCAGTTCAAACTTGGCGCGTGCATCCGATAGACCTTCACGCACGGTAAATAGATCGCTGGAGCGTTTTTCCTCCGAATGATCGAACGATCGATAACTCTCTTGAATTGGTTTTGTTTCGACGGTCTCATACAAAAAGTTTGTAATCGCTTCCTTTGCTGTGACCTTCACCGCATTCCACAAGTCCCGCCCTTGCTGCATCTTTTGGGCAGACCACAACACCTTCTCATCGGCTTGGAGCTGCGCTTGAACCTCTTTTGCATCCAGGTAATCCACGCCGGACAACTTTTCTTGAATGCGCGAGAGGCGATCGACGTACTTCTCCTCTCGCCAGAAATCTAGGGACGAGCCAAAGACCCCGAGCGTCTGGCGATGACGGCTCATGCCAACGTAAGTGAGGTTTCGGTATTGTTCGTAGGACGCGAGCATCTTCACATGATCGACAGTCACCCCTTGAGTTTTGTGAATTGTGGTCGCCCATCCACTATCGATGAACGGATACAGCTTGGGTGCAAAAGATACAACTTTTTCTGCATCGTCGGTTTTGACGGTTATCTTATTCTGATCAAGCTTCACGACCGTCCCCAACGTCCCGTTCTTGACCCCCAGCCCATTGTCATTGCTGGTGAACAACAGACGATCGCCGCACGCAAAAGCCTTGTTCTCGTATGTCTTGACCTCCTTTCCAAAATCATCGTGGGACAGGTGGCATGTCTTGTACATAAACTCAGGACCCGTGATCTCGCCTTTTTCGCGCATCATGTGCCGCGCTTGCTCATTCAGGCTCGCCGCATCCCGGTTCGTGAAGGCGAGCATAATGTGGGTCTGGGTTGAATTTGCTTCCCGATTCTCAGACCACGCAGCGACCATAGCAGTCTTCGTCTCGACCCGCGTGTCCTCGAGGTTGTCATAACTCATAGGCCGCAGAGTGTTTTCAACTCGCTTGAGAAGCGCCTGGTGTTGGGAGGACTCCGTGGCTTTTTCATAATCATATTTAAGTGTTCGAAGATGGCCCACATAGACGCCGCGCTCCTCCAGCCTTTCAGCATACTGATCAATGTTCAGAAGGATGTCCCTGGCGGCTTCTTGGCGGATTTTCAGCCACTCACGGTGAAGAGGTACATCCGGATGGTCGACTTCGAGCTTTTGGGTTTTTATATCATTTTGCATTTCCATCCAAATCCGCCCCGATACCTGCCGCGCCAAGCAAAACCTCTGAAGTGCATCCCTATCCTTAGTCGGGGATTCATCAATGGTTTTGAACATGCCATTCTCCTGATAAATCTCAAGGGCTTTCCGAGTGTTGAGGCTACCAAACAACCGTGTCGCATCCCGCTGCCAGCTTGTCTGTTGACGGACGATGGTCTCGAGGACGGCAGGTTCCACACGGTTCGTCAAAAGCCGAAAAGCTGGACCCGCCTCGACGGCCTGGAGCTGGTTGGCATCCCCCATGGGGACAATTTTGGCACCGGCCTTTTCAACGATCGTGAGCAACTCCGCAAACCGCCGACTGTCCACCATGCCCGCCTCATCAAGTACGATCACCGATTTGGCAGACACCCGCTCCCGTCCTTGCTCTTGAGCCCCTAAGAACTTATGGACTGTCATGGAACGAATCCCGCATCGAGCCATATTGTCCGCCGCACGGCCCGTTGGAGCCAATCCGATGACCTTGTATCCCCCTTGTTCCCAAGCCTCCTTCGCAGCCTCGAGAGAGGTGGTTTTGCCAGCGCCAGCAAACCCAACCACGCAGGAAATCTGATCGCTGGAGAGCATGTGACGGATCGCCTTATCTTGGTCAGAGCTGAGTCCCCCATGAGACTCCAGCCTCTTGTTTTGAGCCGCAATCGCGTTCTCCACATGTATTGCATCAACCGGATGAGTCCTTTGCGCTTCAAAGTTCTCCGCCCGTTGAACCAGACCCATTTCAACGCGTAACATCTCCCGGGTCGTAAACACTTCCTGTTCCTTATAGGTGTTAACGCGAACCAATTCATTTGAGGTCTTGAGACGGTTATAGAGATTCTGGAACTGCTCTGGATCATCTATGTACCGATTCAAGATCTTCGCAATGTCTTTTGCAGTAAACGTAGAATGATTCGACGTCACGATGGACAGGACAAGCTCAGGGTTCTTCAGAATCTTGAACTGATTCTTCAATCGCACCGCATCAAAGAGTGCCCTCTTGTCGGTTTTTTGAAGTCGTTGATTCTTCTCATTGGGAGACATGCCCAACTTCGGTTGCGGCTCCAGATCGATCTTTCGATCAATATAGGATCGATGATCAACCCGGATGTCGAAACCATGCGCCTTCAAGGCGGCATTCTGATACATCGCACATTGCTCGCGCCATTCTTCAACGAGCTCAACACGGTCCCAATCCCTCACTTTGTGGGCACTAAACCCATCCTCCGTGAGAGTACGCGTGGAGAGCAACACATGACAATGGGGCTTTTCCTCGCCCGTCTTTTCATCAATCTCAAAGTGATAGTTCATGATGGCGAGCATGCCCTTGACGACACAAGTGTCTTGAACAAACTGCCTTGCCCAGGCGATGTTCTGCTCCTTGGTGAGTTCTCGTGGTAAAGAGAATTCAAGCTCTCGATAGACCCGCGCATCCATTCGCTTTTCGGCGGCTTCAACAATATCGGATATTTTTTGTAAAGCTATTTGACGAGATGTTTTGCACTCTTCTGAAATATTAATTATCCAAGAAGGTGCGTTTTTTAAAACTACTATATCTACATCTTCCACGTTCTCTTTATTTCTATAGTCATATGTTTCACCAGTGCGCTGATCTACCAACATCGATGCAGATCTATAGGCAAGTGCAGAGACGCATGAACGCCCACTTTTCCTTGATATTCCCTTCGCGGTGAGATGATAGTTCGCCATAATTACATCTTACATCAATTTGTCTAAAATTGTAAGATATGTCGCTTGCGACAAAGCGATATTGCAACGCAATGTGTAAGCGCGCATTTCAAAAATTTGAAAAGAAGCATTGATCAATAGTATGAAATATTTTATTATTAATTTTAGGGATTTGTGTGTGAGGGGGTTGAAGGGGGGTCATCATCTCCCTTGAAAGAACGACATGAACACTAAGATCGAAAAGCGACTCCATAAGGTTAAGCAGCGTCTCACCCGATATGAGTGTCAACGGATACGGTATCTTCACCGACGAGGAGAAACAGCCATGCAATTCCGTAAAGCACGAACAAGGACTCTTATACAACTCGGTGGCCTTGTCGAAAAATCCGGCCTTCTGGAACCTCTCAACATTTCCCTTGGAGATGATCTGCAAAAAGACTACGAGCATCTTGAAAGCACAGCCATTCTCACTGGAGCGCTGTTAGAACTACGCGGTCGGTTTTATGACGAAGATGCGCAAACTCAGAAAATTCTTTGGTGTGAGCAAGGTAAAGAGGTACTGGGACAACTGGAGAAAAATACACATTACTAGTGATTAAAATATTCTTTTATAGATTCTGCCCAATTATTAAAGCCCTTCTGACAATTATTCTCCTTAATAAAAGAATAGGTTGACGTCGCGATATTAAGAGACGGTTGGCATTTAGTTGAACAAGGAACATGGCTAATCAAAGCAATGCCTTCTAAATATCTTGTAATATCTATAAGGGAGAAACGCTCATTAAAGTCGCTTGCTTTATAATTTTCGGCAATTCTGTCAATTTCATTTTCTCCAAATCCCTCAATGTATTGTACGCAACATTCTGGGTATCCTAGCAAACGTCCAAACTCAGCTGTATGAGGGAGTAAAGAATTATCTACTTTCATTATTTTTTTTGATAAGAACTTATCTCTTGATATGAATAGAAAATTTTTGTTGTCAAGGATTGAATGAAACCCCAAATCAAGCATTGATATTAGAAATTGATTCATGTTTTGTTCTTTTAAGATGTGCGTTCGCACTGCTGGCTTTATTTCGGCTAAGAACTGGCAGAAATCAACCTTAAAAGATAAGGGGAATATGTTCCAAGGAACAAGGTCCCATGCTTTTTTTAGTTGTTCATTAGGCAATTAAATCTCATTGATCTGTCTTCATTATTAATTTTTTGTAGCTTTATCATTCTCAGATAGTATTCCCAGATCCCTGCATTCACGAAATAACATTTCTGTCATTGGTTCCCAAAATTCGGCGGGAAAAAAGCTTGGGGAAAGGCATATAGAAACATCCAATATTCTACCTTCTAGCTTTTTTTTCTTTAGCCCAAGAAATATCTCTTTTAGAAGACCTTGCTGCTCAGCCAAAGATATATCATGAATGCGCCGACCATGTCCCTCTTGCCAAGAGGAATTTCCATCAAATCTATTATTGAAAAAATCCATGTCAATATGAAGAAATATGTCGACGTTTTCTGGAATCTGGCTGAGCCAAGTATCAACACACGAGGTAGCAATATAATTTGAAGAGGACAGAAGTGATTCTCTTTCAGTGCTTTCGCATTGAACGCTTATTCGTTGAAGTGGTTTCCCCAAAAGGGTGTCTTCTTGAAGTGCTTTCTTTAGGGCATAAGTTGTATAAGGAGCAGGCCGTAAAGTTAAATGACGAACATGAATCTTATTTATTTGCCAAATGAGAGGTGTAAGAATGCTGCCCTTACCTAATGCTCCGCTCATAATAGCCGCCTCTACAGTGTCAGGTTTCAGCAAGGAAAAATGATCCCCAGTAATAAAGTCCACAAATCGACGATCAAGTTGTTTCCCAATCCTTGGGGCCATCATATCTTGATGATCATCTATGTGAAGGAGTACAAGTTCCTGGGGCAAAAAACCTCTCTTTTGAAAATATCGGCTCCAAGATAAAGGTATCCATTGATCTTCTAGAGCAAACAACCCCTTTTCTAAGAAACGCCTTTCGCAAGGGATGTTTCTTATGCCTGTTCCAACTTTCCACCACTCAAGACCCCGGCGAATCTCTGGATCGTGTGTATAGCTGCCATAAGGTGTGCTTGGACGTTCAAGCCGGACTTCCCAATGATCTTTCATCTCTGTTGCCGTTGGAAGATGTTCCGTAAAATAGTCTTCAAGGGTTTCCACCCTCTCTGTGTCCTCAACGGGCAATGAATTCTTTTGGAGTTGGAGTAAGATATCTGCAATGGGAAGGTGTGGAACTAAAGACTTTGCAGGTGATAAAGGTGCATCAACTCGAAATTTCACTAAAGTGGATCGATCAATGAATAAGCATTTGACCCTGTCACGGCTTTCATACATCGCTTTTGCTAATCGGTGGACTCCATCTATTATGATATTGGTGTTTGTTAAGACAATGGGATATTCAAGATTTGATATTAAAACGCGATGTTTATGGGCGGCGTTTTCGACAAACTGTTTCAAGTTAGATTGCGAAGTTTGGCCTGGCTCGGTCCATGTATCCCAAATTATGAAGTCGGCTAGGCTGCTTGTTGCAACCTCTTCGTGTTGTTCAATTGGCTGACTAGAAGCCCATTGGATAATTGCTTTGACATCGTATGTACCAGTTTCATTTGTAAATGTATGTGATATCGAAGTTTTTGTGGGGGCTTCTCTTTCAGTGGCAATTATATTCATTGAAAGCAAGCAAGTAAGAACAATATATAGCATTGGCGCTTTTAATTTCATTTTTTGTCCTTATAATTTAGAAACATGCTGCCCTTAACATAACCAATTAAATAATATAGAAAAATCATATATTTCACATTCAATACAATTATTCATATTTTTTGTATTGTACTAATAGATTCACTTGGTGTAAATTCTTTTAGTAAACTTTTAATTTAAACAATGAAAAATTAAAGAAAGGACGCAGCCTATGAGAGAGAATTCGCAAACAAATATGTCATCTGATTTTAATACAGAGTGGAGAGGAATGGCTCAAGATGTGTTAAAGCATAGTGAGTTGAGTGACCATCCTGCATTAAGCCGCTTGCAAGCACATGCTCAAGAAAACTCTAATGGAAGCATGGATATTGGATGTTACAGTCGGATGCATCATCGTCACAATAGATAAGCTTATATTATCCAGATAGATGGTCATAATTTTGTGGGATTGTCAGGATAAAGAGTTTTCTTCAATTCTTTAAAATGTTATTGAATTTTGACCATCACTGTTTTGTTATTAAAACTCGTAACCCTAAAAAATACTAACTATAAGGTGATGAGAGTGGTTTCTAAAGCACCAATAACTTCCTTCTTAGTGAAGGTGGCGTCTAGATGTAATCTCAACTGTGATTATTGCTATGTGTTTAACCATGCGGATCAATCATGGAAAAGTATGCCTCCCCTTATGTCTGAGGCTGATAGAAAAAATATTGCTGAAAGAATTGGTTCATATACAAAAATCCATAAGATTCCTCATTGTTTAGTTGCTTTTCATGGCGGTGAGCCTCTTTTGATGAAGGCCTCTAAAATTGTCGAAACAGCACAATGGATCCGAGAAGCTGTTTCAGAAGATACAATAATTGATTTTTCATTACAAACAAATGGTGTTCTTCTTACAGATGATATTCTAAAGCAATTTAGCGAGGCTAATATTGGTGTCTCGTTAAGCCTAGACGGCCCAAAGATGGCAACAGATCTTCATAGAGTCACTCATAAAGGAAAGTCAAGCTATGAAGGCGTTATGTCTGGATATCAAAAGCTCACAAACTACCCCAATATCTTTATGGGTGTTATCTCTGTTATTGATCCAAGGGTAAAGCCAAGAGAGCTTCTATCATTTTTTAATGATCTAAATCCCCCAAAAGTCGATTTCTTATTACCTGATGCAAACTATATAGCTCCACCCTTTCTTCGAGATACAGATCCAGATATATACTTAAATTGGATATTAGAAGCTTTTGATCTGTGGCTCGATGAGTTCCCCAACCTAAAAATTCGACTTTTTGATACTTTGCTCCAAACAGTCATTGGCTCTCAATCAGGAACTGACTTTTTTGGTTTTGGAAATGTAACCATGCTCACGATTGAAACGGATGGAACATTTCATGATCTCGACGTTTTGAAAATTACGACCGAAGGATATTCTTCTCTTGGCTTGAATATAAGAGACCATACAATTGATGAGGCTGCTAATTCACCGAATATACAAAGGCACAATCAACTTTTGAGCCTGGAGGGGGTTTCAGCTAAGTGTAAAGCTTGCCCTGTAGTTCAGATTTGTGGTGGCGGTTCAGTGCCTCACAGGTATAACAAAAACGGTTTTGATAACCCTACAGTTTATTGTCGAGAAATGTTAGGGTTGATTACCCACGCTCAAAAGAGACTGAATCTACTTCTTGGGAATAAACTAAAGAAGCAGGAATCTCCAACTACAGCTGCATTAAAAGTAGACCCAAGGGTTTACAACACTGCAATAGATAACAATTTTGAGTTAAATCGTGTCTATGAAGATTGGTGTGAGCGTACCTTTTTAAAATTTGAGCAAGCTATTCAGTACGGGGCTTCTTTTGGTGACACAATCAAAAAAACGATAGAACAATACAATCAACTGCCACTAGAGCTGAAAAAACAGGTTTCTTATATGCCATCAGCAAAATTGTGGGCGAAAACGCTTCTTAAAAAAAGGGATGGTTCAACGCTTTATGATTTTGATGGCAAACCTTTGGATATAGACAACATCGATATCGAAAATCTTTTGCTTGGTGTTGCTAAGAAGGAATCTGGCCAATTACACATCCATCCCGCTGATAATTGGCTTCGTAAACCTTTTGGAAGCAAGGTGGTTTATGAAGATGACGCATTTATTTCAAAGGGTGAGAGCCTAATTGATGAAGCTTTATCTATTGTCAAAGAGTATAATCCAGAGCTTAAGAAAGAAATTCTCCGTTTGTCACCAGTTATTGTCTTAATACAGGATCCTAACGCTGATCCAGAGAGTTTTGTATCTTTCAGCGATAATGAAGTTCCGGGGGCTTTATACATATGCATACGCCACAGCAACTCTTTTGCAAGCCCTTACGATATTGCCGATTCCATTATTCATGAACACCGACACCAAAAACTGTATCTATTAGAAGAATTTAGCCCAGTAATTACTTCGAATTTTCCTTATGTTTCTTCTCCCTGGCGCAAAGAGCCAAGACCTGTTTCTGGTTTGTTTCACGCTGGGTTTGTATTTAATGAATTAGAAAAATTTTGGCATTACCTGTCTCGTAATGAATCAGGAAAACTTCTTGAAAAATCATTAAGAGAGACTCAAAAAAATCAAAGGATGTTAAGGCAAGCCTTCTCAACTTTGGATGATTGTCCATTAACAGATTTAGGCAGAGAGTTCTTAGATCTTTTTAAAAAGGAGCTGAATGATGAGTACCAAAGACCTTATGTTAATGAAACAGCCTATGCTTCTTAAAAACACAGGAACAATTGTTCTCCTTCTTGCTTCACTGATATTCACCTTACAAAGACCTATCGTATGTTCAGAATCCAAAGAGGATGGTTCGGGTAGTTCTTCGAGAACATCCAAATCTTCTTCGAAGCGTTTAAAAACAATGCCCAATGATGTGCTTGAAGAAATAACGGCTCCGGCACATGAAAGCAAAGCGCAATACGCATCAGAAGCTGACGTACATTTAGTGAGGGGAAAAATAACTAAAAGAAAAACAAAGAATCCCCCAGATAACTACTTCTGGAGTATATTTTATCATCAAGAACGTGCTGGCAAGGTTTCAATTGACTTAATTGATGAGCCCCTTCTGGGTAGACATGCGTCAATACAAATCTTTCTTAATAAAAAATCTCAAGGAATGCATATAGGAAGAATTGCTTATGCTACAGCTTGCAATTTGTCACATTATGACGTTGTATATGCTTCAATGAGAAAAAACAATCTACCCTCTTTCCGATCTGCTCAAGCTGCAGGCTTTAAAGAGGTAAAAAACCCAGCGTTTGCCCAGTGTGTTATGAAATGGGTACGACTAGTAAAATAAACAAGTCCTTGACATGAGTACCTTGATTATGGAGAAGTCTCCCTCTGCCCTTAATGTTATAGCGTTTTGTTTTTCAAAGTTTTTTGCAGTTATTAGAGATGATAAGCGTTTGTTAGGGGTGTTTTTTGTAGCTGTCACTATATTTGTTGTTGCATTGCTATTTAATATAACTCTCCCATTAATTTTAAAGTTCATAGTCCAATCTATAGATAACAAAAGTACCAATCCCCAACTATTTCTCATTGCAGTTTGCGGATATGGCTTTATGTGGACCGTAGCTCAAATTGGTGAACATATTAGAGAAATGACAAGTGTTCGTGCTATTGAGCGAACACTTAGGAAGCTTACAACTTCATTCTATGAGGCTGTTCTTAAACAACCCAATCTTCACAAGAGACTACCTTCTACTGGGTCCATTATAAATACCCTCGCAATTTTTAGAGAGGGTTACCAAAATTTAATATGGGGTCTCCTCTTTTTTCTTCTTCCAACGCTTCTTGAAATATTGTGTGCTTGTGGAATACTTTGGTATCTTTATGGGGGTTTTTATAGCAGCATCTTATTTTTTACCATTTCTCTATACGCAATATGTACTGGATATGGCGTTTCTCGTTATTTGAAGCACCAGACTCAAGCCTTTGAGCTCTCTGGACAGGTATCTGGTTTCTTAAGTGATCGTTTGTTTAATATTGAGACTGTCAACTCTTTAGGGTCTCCAACGAGGGAATTATCTCTATTAAATGAGAAGCTCAGTTTCTTAGAAGAGAAGACGACAAGAACAAAGCAGCTTTTTGAAACCGTTCGGGTAATGCAAGGCATTATCATAGGATGTGCTTTGACCTTAGTTACTTATAAATGTGTGAGTAACATAATCGCTGGCCAGCAGGGCTTAAGTGATTTTATTTTAATCAATAGCTACATAATCCAATTTTTCTCTCCACTTTCCTCCTTAGGGGTGGTTATGAATGACTTATATAAATCTTTTGCTGAAGTTGCAGGGTTTATTGAATTAGTTAAACTATCTGAAGATGAAAAAATTGTTTCAGGAACTATTCTTCCTAAGAGTAAAGTTCATTCAATATCGACTAGGGATCTTTGTTTTTCTTATAATGACAAGAATTTTTCCTTCGCTTTAAAAGATATTAATATCTCCTTGGAGGCTGGGTGGAAGATTGGGATAGTGGGCCCATCTGGATCAGGTAAATCAACCTTAGGCAAACTACTAGGGGGATTATACCTTCCGGAAAAGGGGGAGATATTTTTTGATGGGATCCCATATTCTTCATATGATCGTCAGGCTCTGAAAGCCTCCATTGCACTTACACCTCAACAGGTACAACTATTTTGCGATTCAATGAGAGGTAATATACTGTATGCTAACCCCTTTGCAACGCCAAGAGAGCTAAATGAAGCCATACAGGCAGCTCAATTAAAGGAAGTGATTGATCGTTTGCCTAATGGGTTGGAAACGTTCCTGGGCGAACAGGGAGCTTGCCTCTCAGGTGGTGAAAGGCAAAGAATAGGGATTGCAAGAGCTCTTCTGAAAAAGCCACAGCTATTCATATTAGACGAACCAACTTCATTTTTGGACCTCCAAACTGAGGAGCTTATCCTTGCATATTTTAGGTCACTGCAAGGTGTATCCACACAAATTATGATTGCACACCGTTTAAGAACGATCATGGACGCAGATTGGGTTCTATATATGGAAAGAGGGGAAGTAATTGCACAAGGAACCCCACAATCCCTCCTTCAGACTTGTTCATCTTTTAGGGCTCTATGGGAACTTGATACAAGAGAATTTGCTAATGAAAGCACAGTAACCCCTCTTCAAGTGAAGATTGGTTAATAGTTTACAAAGAACGAAACATTTAGCCGTCGAGTCCTCAGGATTTGGGAGGCAAATTGAGGGTGGGATAAAAGAATAAAATGATATATGGATCACTATCTACAGAATATTATGATCTTGTTAAGCCAAAGGCATTTCCTGAAGAACTAGCCTTTTATAAAGAAAGATTGGATGGTGCCCAGGGGCCCATTTTAGAGGGCATGTGTGGGTCGGGTCGCTTATTGCTTCCTCTGCTTCAAGGGGGACTTAAGATAGAAGGCTTGGATTACTCACAACCAATGCTAGAGAGATGTCGGGTACAAGGAAATGAATTAGGCTTAGCTCCAGTCCTTTATCATCAGTCAATTGAAACGGTCTCCCTTCCTAAAAAGTATGAAGTCATTATGATTGTTGGGGGGTCATTTCAACTTATTTTTCCTAGAGAAAAAGCAATTGAAGCTATTCGAGTTGCTAAGGCTCATTTGGTCAAGGGAGGTAGATTGTTTCTAGATACATTCATTCCCTGGGAATTCCTTTATGAAAACGCAGAGGAAGAAAATTTTGTAAATAAAGTAAAAACAGCCTCTGGCTCATCCATTACACTTACCAGTCATACAGTCGCTAACAAATATGAGCAGTGCTTTACCAGTAAAAATACCTATCAAGAAACCATGGAAAAGACAGTGCTTCAAACGGAAAAGGAAGAGATGCCAGTTTTATGGTATTATCACCATGAAACGGTCCTTCTATTAGAATCTTTAGGATTTAACAAAGTTATAGTACATCCCAAAAAACTAGGGAAGCATCCTGAATTAACTGTATATGAAGCTGTGAACTGAGATTTTGTATACATATAAAATTAGAGTAAAGGATAGTTAGATAACCTAATTAACAAAAGTTCAAATAATTTTTAGGGCACCCTCTGAATGAGGTTTAAATGAAGCAATCGAACTAGGGGTTTGCGCCAGACTGATCCCTACCCAAACACTCCTGCCACTTTATTAGTTGCCGCCTTCAAATGTTCTAGCTCTAAATGCGCATAGCGCGTGGTAGTTGCTATGTTTTTATGTCCCAATAACTTTGATACTGTATACAGGTCAACACCCTTCTTTAAAGCAAAGCTAGCAAAGGAATGACGCAAGTCGTGAATGCGAACATCAGGGATACCTGCAAGAGTGCGCACCTTATTCCAAGTACCACGTATGTTAACTAAGGGTTTTCCAGAAACATTGCCACAAAAAACATAAGGATTATTCTCTTGTCTTTGAAGATGAGCAAATATTTGTATAGCTTTATCATTTAGAGGAATGGTTCTTACCCCAACTTTACTATCCTTTAAATAAAGATAACCGTCATCCAGATGAACACCATCCCATCGCAGTTCAAGGACTTCGCTAAGACGGCATCCAGTATATATAAGAAGCCAAATAGCCGCGACCGTATAAGGAGAAGACTGTGAAAAAGTCATAGTTCCCAATATCTGTTCAAGCTTTTCTAATTCAATAGCCGTTAAAAAACGTTCCATTTTTTTATCAGGAGATTTTGTCACCCCCTTACAGGGGTTGCTGTTCTGTTCCCTGTATCCCCAAAGTTCTGCCTGATCAAAAGCTGTGCTTAATAAGGTTAAGCATTTCCTACAATTGCCCTTAACATGAGATAGCGAGTCTTTGAACGCTAAAATATCTCCTCGCTCTATATCAGCAATTATTTTAGATCCAAAATAAGGCAGAATATCTTTTTGCACCCTACTTTTGTTTTTATTTATGGTACTAGGTTTATGTTTCTCAAGAATATACTTGTCGGTGAAGATTTTCCAAAAGTCAGAAAATAAAAAAGTTTGCTTTGCTTCAGCTTCCTTCCTTCTATTGGTGTCCTTGGGATTTATTCCTCGTGCTAAATCTCCCGCCCACCCTCTAACGATTTCGCGCGCAATTTCACAAGTAATGTTGCCATGCACACCAACCTTGAGTCGTTCTTTCCTAGAGCTTTTGTAGCGGAACAAGAAATAATAGGTTTTTCTGCTTGAAGGGTGAATCTTCACACCCAACCCCTTAAGGTCTGTATCCCAAACTTCGTAAGGCCTATCCTTAACTTTTAAGGAATCTACATATGTCTTGGTGAATTTCGGCATTTTTTATTCCCTCCTAATCATTAAGGTTGTCCTATAAAAAATGTACCACATATGTACCAATAGAGAAAGAAAAAGATAGATTTAAGAATATCTATGGATAAGTTGGCTCCAACTAAACTAATTAAAATCAAATAGTTGTATAATTTTTGAGAACTAGAGAGACATATTGAGAGATCAATATTGTCGCCCTCTCACGGCGGCAACACGGGTTCGAATCCCGTAGGGGACGCCACTCCTAATTAAATTCCTCGTGAATTTTTGCTCACCCTCATTTTTTCCTACTTTTTGCCCTTAAAATCTGTTATACTTCTTTTTGTAAGTTGCTTTAGAAGTTCCAAGTCCTGACTTAGACCTCTTTAAGCGGCCCTATTATTG
>JAIESE010000073.1 GCA_019746225.1 Alphaproteobacteria bacterium
GATACTATACTTTCAAAAGTCTTCTTGGCCCTCAAACAACGTAGCGTTCAAACAATTCTCACCCTAGCTGTCTATGTTCTCCTCGCGCCCTTTTTGCCCCCCGTCGTGCATCAAATATTTTATACAATCAGCCTCTTTATCAAGGATTTGTTGATCTGGAATATGCCGCTTGTGGTTGCGCTCTTCATCGCTCATACGGTCAGCTCCTTTGAAAGACGAGCGCCTTTATTTATCCTGACACTTGTTCTCTTTGAGACGCTTTCAAATTTAAGCAGTGTTTGGTATGCCTTTGGCGCGGCAACATTGGTGGCGGATCAGCTGCCGTTGATTAAGGCAACGACTCTGGAAAGTGACTTTGTTTCTTTGTGGCGCCTTCCCTTGAGCCGGCCCAGCTGGTGGTCAGCGGATAAGGGCGCCTTTGCAGGGCTTTTATTGGGGTGCATTTCGGCTTTCAACAAAAATCTGCTCCTTCGCCAAGTTTTGAGCCAAGGCAAGAGCCTTGCAGAATGGTTGCTCACGAAAGTGTTTGCCCGCCTTATTCCGATATTTGTTCTCGGTTTTGCTGCTCATATGATTCAAACAAAGATTCTTACCCATGTCTTTGCCCATTACGCCGTTTTGACCATGTGTCTCTCGGTATTTATCATGTGCTATCTGGTATTCTTGTTTTCGCTTGGTGCTGGTTGGTCTGTGAGGGCCATTTTGCAAAACATCAGAAATCTTCTCCCAGCAGGAGGAATGGCTCTTACCTCAAGCTGTAGCATGTCCACCATGCCGTGGACGATTGAGGGGGCTTCCAAGAATCTTCAAAATCCGATGTTAGCCAAAGCTATTATTCCGGCGACCACCAATATTCAGCAAATTGGAGATTGTATTGCACAGACCTTTTTATGCTTTATGATTTATCGCCATTTTTATGGTCATAACCCGGATTTGATGACGTGGATATCTTTCAGTACGGTCTTTGTTCTCGCCCGATTTGCAACAGCGGCAGTTCTTGGGGGGGCGATCTTTATTATGCTGCCCATTTACGAAAGTTATCTTGGGTTTACGCCAGAAATGATAGCCATCATTCTTGCACTTAATGTGGTTCTTGATCCATTAATTACCAGCAGCAACGTGATGGCCAATGGTGCTTTGTGTCGGGTATTTGAGAAGGTTTGGACCCGTGTTCAGGCTCGTTTTGCACCAACCCCAGGAGGGTATATGCCTGTTACGGGAAATTATGGAGAAGACAATGAGCGCGTTGCAAAAACTGATCGCGCTTGAGCGGACGACCGGTCGTATCGGATTTGATTGGCCAAATACAGAAACGATTTTAGATCAAGCCATCAGTGAGTGTGGAGAAATCAAACGCTCGATTCAGTCGAATGAAGGACGCAAGCGCCTCCAAGAGGAAACGGGAGATTTGCTGCATGCGGCTATTTCCTTATGTGTGTTTGAAGGGTTTGATGTAGAAGAAACCCTGGAGATCGTCAATCAGAAATTTGGGGCCCGTTTGCAGGCTCTTCAGCAGATTATGAAAGAACGTGGCGTTGAAACTTTTAAAGGGCATTCTTTTGACTTCTTGCTTGAGTTGTGGGAAGAGGCAAAGAAAATGACAAATAAGGTTAAGGAATCATAGACATGCTTTTACATTCCTTACACAAAATAGCTTACTCTCTTCGGAATCGTCTCTTTGGGGCTCTCGGCGCAAAAACCGTTGGGGCAAGGGCCCTTGTGGTTCAAGACGAACAAGTTCTCTTTGTCAAACACACCTATCAGAAGGGGTGGTATACCATCGGCGGTATGGTTGAAAAAGGGGAGACAACGACCCAAGCCATTTCGAGAGAGCTTTTCGAGGAAGTTGGGGTGACCCTGAAGGAGGCCCCTGAGTTGTTTGGGGTCTACCACAGCAATCAATTGAAGGGTGATGATTACGTTGCCTTCTACATCGTTAGAAAATTTGATATGAAAGAATCCGCTTCTCGGGAGATTGCCGAAAAGAAATGGTTTCCTCTCAAAAGTCTGCCCGACGACGTCACCCCAGCTACAAAAAGACGGGTTGAGGAATATTTAGGGACAAGAGCAAAAACAGAAAAGTGGTAAGAGAGCCGCCTCTCACAAACCATTTCTTCCCTTCTTTCTTAAAATCCGATAATGTGATTTCCAACAGGAATAAATTGAGAGTAGAAAAGCCTATGTATGTAATGGAAAATCGTTCCCATCATCACCACCACCATGATGGTCCTTGTGATCACGATCACAGCCACGATGAGGAGGATCCTCGTGATATTGTTATCCATGGACCCGAAGACTTTAAGGGGATGCGCAAAGCCGGCAAGTTGGCAGCGCAAACCTTGGATTTCATTACCCCTTACGTGAAGGTGGGCGTGACCACGGAAGAGCTGGACCAGCTCTGCCATAAATTTATCGTAGACCATGGTGCGATTCCTGCGCCCCTTGGCTATCGAGGATTCCCAAAGTCCATATGCACTTCTGTGAATCACGTGGTTTGTCATGGTATTCCGGGGGACAAAAAGCTTCTTGATGGAGATATTCTCAACATTGACGTCACCGTCATTGTGGATGGATGGCATGGGGACACCAGCCGGATGTTCACGATTGGCAAGGTTGGCGTGCGGGCGAAAAAGCTCATCGATGTGAC
>JAIESE010000074.1 GCA_019746225.1 Alphaproteobacteria bacterium
GGCTCCGTGCTCTTTGAGAACATAAACTATGCAAATCAGCACAGTGTCCTCGACATCACGCCAAATGTCATCGTCGTGTGAGGCAACATCTATTTCAACTTAAAAGAGGCCCAAGGAGGGCCTCTTTTTTTAGGGTTAAAAGGATCGTTGCGTCAAAGCGGGGAGGAAGTTATACAGCCACATCCATTCCCCGCCAATCTAAACAATTTATTAAATATCTATGATTTATAATGAGATATAAGGCACAACCCGGGATTGCTAAAATGTCTAATATGAAAGAATTATTGAACCGAATCGCGAAAGAGAACATTCAATATATTGATTTTCGCTTCACAGACATCCGCGGTGCCTGGCACCACATGTCCATACCCGCCTCAGCCATTACCCAAACACTTTTAGAAGAAGGTGTGTTTTTCGACGGCTCCTCCATTGCAGGCTGGCGATCCATCCACGAATCTGACATGGTTCTCTTGCCCGATTACACCCACGTTATGGTGGATCACTTTTCCTCGCAAAGCACGCTGGTTATCGTGTGCGACGTCCATGACCCCATCACCCGCCTCCCTTACGACCGCGACCCTCGCTCTATCGCCAAGCGCGCCCAGCGGTACCTCATTGCCTCTGGTATTGCAGATCAAGCGTACTTTGGGTCCGAGCCAGAATTCTTTCTCTTTGACAATGTACGCTTCGGCACAGGATACGCGGGCTCCTTTTATGAGATTGACTCTGACGAATTTCCCCAATCCAGCCAAAAATCCTTCGTTGAAGGCAATCCTGGCCACCGCCCCTTGCCAAAGGGCGCCTATTTTCCTGTGTCACCAAAAGATTCCTTGTATGACTTAAGGGCTGAAATGACCTCTGTCATGGCTGAGTTTGGCTTGATCATGGAAAAACATCATCATGAGGTAGCGCCATCTCAACACGAAATAGGCGTCAAGTATGCATCGTTGATTGACGCGGCGGACGGTTTGCAAACCTATAAATATGTTGTTCACAATGTGGCCCTTTCTTACGGAAAGACGGCAACCTTCATGCCCAAGCCCGTTTACGGAGACAATGGCTCGGGCATGCACGTCCATCAATCCCTTTGGAAGGGCAAAGTCCCATTGTTCGCGGGCAAAGAATATGCTGAGCTCTCCGAGACGGCCCTTTTTTACATTGGTGGGATATTGAAGCATGCCAACGCCTTAAATGCCTTCACAAATCCGACAACCAATAGTTACAAACGCCTGATTCCTGGATTTGAGGCCCCTGTTCTACTTGCTTATTCAAAGGGCAATCGCTCGGCCGCCTGCCGCATTCCCCTCACCTACGGAGATCATTCCCGACGCGTAGAAGTCCGATTTCCTGATGCGACCGCCAATGGATACCTCGCCTATTCAGCCATGCTCATGGCTGGCTTAGATGGCATCAAGAACCGGATTCACCCGGGTGATCCGGTCGATCATGATTTATATGAGGAAAAAGAGATCGCTAAAAAACTACCCAACGTCTGCGGCTCATTGAGAGAAGCTCTGATTAGCCTCGAAAAGAATGGACAATTCCTGACCGCAGGCGGTGTCTTTTCCGAAGACTTCATCAAAGCCTACTGTGCCTTGAAATGGCAGGAAGTCTATGAAATTGAGCATGCCCCCCATCCTTTAGAATTTAAGCTGTATTATAGCTCTTAAATTGCTCTGTGCGTCTGCCCTCAAATATTGTAATATCCAAATTCAGAACGACACAAAAAGGGACCAAAAAGAATGTCGTATGATAAGCAAAACCAAGATATTTTTCTGCAAATGATGGGAAACGTTGTAGAAAAATTGGATACATCCGAAATAGAACGTTATCTAACAAGAGACTTTGAGCTGGAAAGCAATCGTTGTTTGATGAATCTCAACAGATACCGCGACCACCTCAATGAAGCCTTCAAATCCCTTCGAAGCATACAGCTCAAAAGGCCCCTAACAGATGTCATCGCCAACGGCGATAAGTTAGCGGTTAGATTTTCAATGACAATTACCGATAAAATTGGCATAAGCGATGATGCGGATATCATTGCGATGCTACATTTTAAAGATAACAAGATACATCGGTGGTGCGAACTATCTTATCCAGATTGGCAAACGGAGTAAGTTTAAGGATCAGGTAAAGGGTAAGTAGCAAATAAACCTTCTTTCCCGAAATCAGATGATAGCGCCCTCAGTAAGGCTTACTTGCAACGATTCCTTCCTCAATGAAGCCGTCCCACCTTCCTTTGTTGATTCTCACGGTAGGCCTCAAAAGGCAAGATTCGTTCTAAATCAATATCATAGATGTTTGGCTCAAAGGCATAATAGAACGTTTTGCCCCGTCCCTGAAGCGTTTTGGCTGGATGGGCATAAATCTCCCAATGGCTCTTGTCTGGCTCCATAGCATTATTAGAATTTGAGTAACACATCATTTTCTTACGGTTCTTCAATTCTTTCAACAGCGGAATGTTGATCCCCTTTGCTTGACCGGAGCGCACCCAAACATCAAGTTGTTCAGGGATGTTAACGACCAACCCATGATCTTGAGCTTGATCATCGAGAAACAAGTAACTGCCCGTGCTTTCACATAAATAAGCTTCCGTGAACCCATGGCTTGATAGGATAGATTTGAAGAAAGCCTCAAAGTTCGGATCCGCAAACGCAAATTCTGAACCATCGCTTGGATGAATATTTTTCATAAACACTTCAGACATTTTATTGAAATATTGCCATTGCGCATCTTTCAAAGCTTGTGAAAGCTTCTCTTTCCAATCCGAATCCCTTTTGTTAATACAATATTGGATCATATCACTGTTGAGGACTTCGGAAAAATCATAGGGGTCCTTCTCATGAATGATAAGGATTTTTTGAATATTGGGGTCCTCAATTTTTTCAAAGAAGTCGATACCGGTCATCTCCGCATCTGATGTCGACGCGAAGGAGGAGGAATCGATCACAACCGTTGAAATTTCTTCAAATCTTTGAGGTCTGTAGATTTCCCGGTGTGTATCTGCTTTGGTGCGTTGATTCTTCAACCCCCCTTCGGACTTAGGAGCATATCGGTCGTAGAAAGGTTCTGGCTGATAAATTTCGTTCATATAGTGAAGTGCCTTGTCTATACAACTAAAGGCATCGAAAGTCATAGGTGATTTTGCCAATTCCCCTCCAACATATTTCAGCAATTGTGGTTGAGCCTCAACGATAACAACACGTGTGGGGTGAAAACAGCAAGGAATCATGGCGACCTCCCTTATTAAATTACACTATAACCAAGACCCGATTTTTTTACCATCGGCTTTTTACATACCTCATATTGGCATATTAGACATAAGATATAGGCATATCAGATTGATTCCTATGTGACATAACGTCAGCGACGGAAGCGCACAGGGATCGCACAGGGATCGCGATATTGAACCAGCAAACCTTATACTAGAGCCGGAAATGACTTGCATCCAGAAATGGGGTAGGGTTATGAATATGCTATGAAGTTTATAAATCGATCCCAAATTAATACATGGTATTGGATAGTACCCTTGCTGGGGATCCTGTTTGCCTTGTTTTTAGGAAACCGACCTTTTGCATCTCCGGATGAAGGGAGATATGTCGAGATTCCTCGAGAAATGGTCGCAACACAAGACTACGTCACCCCCCGTCTCAATGGGGTAAAATACTTTGAGAAGCCCCCCTTCTTTTATTGGTTTCAAGCGGCCAACATCCACTTATTTGGCATTTATGAATGGTCCATGCGCCTCAGCAGCGTCGCTTTTGCCCTAATCGGATGCTTGGGCACCTTTGCCTTTGGTCGTCGATTCTTTTCAAAAGAAGCAGGTATCGCCGCAGCATTAATCCTTGCAACAAGCCCCCTCTATTATGCCTTAAGTCGCCTCATCATCCTTGATATGACCATGACGACTCTTGTGACAATTAGTCTCTTTTGCTTCTTATGGACCGTCCACACACCCGCCGGTTACCAACGACGCTTATGGGCATGGGGATTTTATGCATTTTCAGCCCTTGCCGTCCTGACCAAAGGGATCATGGCCCCTGGCATTTCAGGGCCTGTCATCCTCATTTGGGCCCTTGGGACTGGGCGCTGGAAAGATTTGTGGCCTGCCTATATTCCGTCTGGTGCTCTTATCTTTTTCGCCATTGCCGCGCCGTGGCATATCTTGGCAAGCCTCGAAAACCCTGAGTTTGCTTACAAGTACTTCATTGTGGAGCATTTTTTGAGGTATACAACCTCCGTTCATTTACGAACCAAACCCTTTTATTTCTTTATCCCGGTCATTCTGCTTGGGCTGTTTCCCTGGGTCAGTCTCTTGTGGGGGGCGATCCAAGATGCCTTAAAAGCGCCCAAAACATCTGAACAACGGGGCGTCATATACTTCCTCCTCATCTGGGCGGTGTTTACCTTTGGGTTCTTTTCCATTTCGAACTCAAAGCTCGTTCCTTATATACTCCCTTGCTTTCCGCCCCTGGCAATAATTCTTGGTGCCTATTGGGTCAAGCTTTACCGCTCTGACTATTCGCCAGCAACTACCAAGACCATTCACCTATTTGCAGCGACGTTAGCCTTGTTCAGCTTAGGCGGCATCACCACCCTATGGGCCATGCCTCAGCTTCTGGACCATAAACCTCATCTGGTAAATCATTTTCTTCTCATGGGAGGCGCGTTTTTAGTCTTAGCCCTTGCTGCCCTTGTTTCAAGCCACTTGAAGCGTTATAAAGTCGCTTTGAGCACGATTCCCCTTTCGGCCATCATATTAGTGTTTTCCGTAATCTTTATGATGCCTGAACTTCAACGACCCTCAGTCAAACCCCTTGCTCAGATCATCCAAACCCTTAAAAAACCGGGTGACATTGTGGGTAGTTATAAGACATATTACCAGGATCTGCCTGTCTACGTGAACCAAACCGTCACGGTTATTGACATAAAAGGGGAGTTAGAATTCGGATGTGACGTTGAAGACTGTTCCCAATGGATGCTAAACGAAGCCCAATATATGAGCCTTTGGACAGGGGACAAGCGTCTTTTCATCATTGCACGAGCAGCAGAAATTAAGGATCTTGTTGGTCGCGTTCCCTCGTTTCAGTACCACCTCCTTGATCAAGATAATGGCAATATTTTAATAACGAATAAAACATGAGGCCTTAAGATGTCCCAAACTATCAAGAAAGAATTGACTGAATTCCTTCCTTTCTCACGCCCCACAATTAGTGAAGAGGCGATTGCCGATGTGGTTGAAACCTTACGCTCTGGCTGGATAACAACGGGGCCCCGCGTCGCGAAGTTTGAAGACGCCTTGCGGGCCTATCTCCAGACCCCTCACGCCTTGACGCTCACTTCTGCAACAACGGGACTCTATTTGGCTCTGGAGGCCTTGGAATTTGACAAAGGCGATGAAGTCATCACAACCCCCATGACCTTCGCAGGTACCTTGAATGTCATCGCCCTAAACGGTTTAAAACCTGTTCTTGTCGATGTTGAACCAGGCACCTATAACATGGATGTATCCCAGATCGCTTCAAAAATTACGCCACGCACAAAGGCCATTATGCCCGTTCACTTTGGGGGCTGTCCTGTTGACTTAGACCCCCTTTATGAACTGGCAGCAAAACACAATTTGCGGGTTATTGAGGATGCGGCCCATGCGATTGGAACGGAATACAAAGCTCGTCGTATCGGAAGTTTTGGGGATATGCAGGTGTTTAGCTTTCATCCAAACAAAAATATGACAACAGGCGAAGGGGGATGCATCTCTTTACGTGACGACGAGCTCGCCAAAAAGCTCACTTTACTGCGTTTTCATGGAATGGATCGCGAAGCATGGAATCGCTTTGGAAAATCTGGGTCCCAGCACTATGAAATCATAGCTCCCGGCCATAAAGCGAACATGATGGACCTCCAAGCCGCTGTGGGCATACATCAACTGGCAAGTCTAGATACGTTTATTGACCAAAGAAAGGCCCTTGTGGAGCGATATCAGGACGGCTTAAAGGATTGTCCAGGGCTCACCCTCCCCTCTTCCCCGTCCTATCCACACCGCCACGCCTGGCACCTCTTTGCGCCACTTGTGAATAATTTTGACAGAGACGAGGTCATGAGTCGCTTAAAAGAACGTAACATTGGCACAGGCCTCCATTACCATGCGGTGCACCTCTATCCCTTTTACCGGGAAACCTATGGCTGGAAGGAAGGGGATTTTCCTATAGCCGAGTCCATAGGGAATCGCATTTTCAGCCTCCCCCTCTTCCCAACGCTCACTCACACGCAGCAAGATCAAGTCATTGCGGTGTTGAGGGAGATTTTGGGATAACGATATTTTGAGGTTTAGAAGGTAAAACGCGATTACCTCTATTGACTGACACATGAATGATCTTTTCCGGTGCATCGCTTCCAACGACTCGGAATTGTCTTGGAGCCCCTCCTGTCGTCCGACCGAGCGTATTGACTATGACCTTGGGCGGCAGCGCGCCTCTGTTACCAAAACCTCGGATAATTTTTGGGCCACTTGAAACTCTACCCTCGCTTGCGCTTTGAGGAATGCCAGGCATTCCGCCATTGAAGCCTTTGTAGGGGGCAAAATGCACAACCATATTTACCCGGCGGCCACTGGGGGCTGCAACTTTGTGGACAATGACGCCTTGATGTTGGGCAAGATTGGATTGAAATGTATCTAATGATGATTGCATATCAAAAGAAGAGTCCATTGGCGAGGCCAAACTCACTTTTCCATTCTGAACCTTAGCCCAGGTCTTTAAAACTCGGGCTCTGTAAGGGGCATGGAATTTCGCCGTTGAGGAATGGTAATGGGCAACCGCGTTGACCCATGACCCCTTATTCAGCTTTTTGGCTTTGAGAAATTTGGCTGCATACGCAATGTTGGTCGCTGGATCAAAGGCCGCATCAAGGGTTGGAAAGGCGCCGGGATGTTGCTTAAGATTGACTTGCATACACCCCACATCAATACTGGTAATCCCAACCTGGCGAAGCTTACGAACCTTGGCAATCGCTTCGTTCTTTGTTGCAAAGACGTAAGGCTTACCATTCGCATTGATGGTCCAAGGCCATGCAACGTGGGATCCACCCATCTTACGGCCTGATTCCACAAGGGAAATGGCGGTTAATAAATTCTGGGGTATCCCATGGGCCATCTCATACCGGCGAATGAGCGAACCACACATATTCATGGATTGACTGTAGGCTTGACCAATTGTTAAGTACAAAACGGATCCAAGGACCATCAGTTTTTTCACCACAAGACATCCTCTTCCTAAAAATCAAAACAATTTTATCTGATTTCAGGATTATGCATGAATGGTTAATTTTTTATTAACATCCAAATTGTCGCAATGAGAATGGTGAGATATTATGTAGGTAACGCTTACTAAATAGCAAAGTCGCGGAGATAAGCCCGAAATTTCAGGCGTATCTCACATCGACGATACTTTAAGGAGATTGCTCTCCTTATAAGACCTGTTGTCCAAAAAAAACAACCTATTAGGTTGTTATTTTCTTAGTTACAGCAAGGCTTTGGTGTTTCACAACAAGGCATTGGGGTTGGTTTTGGCTCACAACATGGAGCAGGCTTGTTACAACCTGTGTTACAACAACCAGCTAACAATGCTACAACGAATAATCCGCTAATTACTTTCTTTGTCATTTTAATCTCCTATAGTTAATGATCACCTTTAGTATACCCAACAAATAGTAAATAAATAATTGACAATACTTATTCTTTTTCTTGATCACAAGCTTCATTCGTTGACTACTAAGGAGAATATAATTTCAAATTGTTTGAAGAAGCAAATATTTTATCTTGATTTTAAATTGAGAGACCGACTTGTCGTGATAGGGTCAGTGATTGCCAACGGGACCCATTGAGTCAAAGGCCGCAAAAGAAGTCTGTGCAACACCTTCACTTGCAACCTTTGACGAAACTTGAAAGGTCTTGTACTCTTTAAAAAGCAATTGTGATCAAAGAAACCTAAAAGGTTCCTTCGTACGGGCAATGACATGGGTAAGGAGCACAACATTTATCTTGAAGTGGTTCACCACAGGCATCGGGCCTACATCCACCCGTTCCCATGCCACAACAACCGCTTAAAAGTATAACAGCACATAATCCAGCAATATATTTTTTCATACCCACTCTCCTTTATTAAACTTCACCTTGAGTATGCTCTATCATAAGTAAACAAATTATTGACAAGGTCACTTCTGATGCTGGCGCGAAAGGCATAATCGTACCATAATAAAGATAGAAATGACGATAACGATGGGTGAATGACATGATTTCTCTTGATTTTAATCTAGGTGACACGGCAAATAGCGTACGAGATATGGTGCAACAATTTGCTGCTACAACCATTGCTCCTCGAGCGGCAGAAATTGATGAAAGCAACACCTTCCCTCGCGACCTTTGGCCACAACTTGGCGGGCTCGGTCTCCTAGGTATTACGGTCAGCCAATCTTATGGCGGTGCAGGCATGGGTTACGCAGAACATGTGATTGCTATGGAGGAAATCTCCCGGGCATCTGCTTCTGTTGGTTTAAGTTATGGTGCCCATTCAAACTTATGTGTGAATCAAATTAATCTCAATGGGTCTGTATCTCAAAAACAAATACATCTGCCACGCCTGGTTTCCGGAGAGCATGTCGGCGCTTTGGCCATGAGTGAGGCTGGCGCAGGATCTGACGTAATGTCTATGAAACTACGAGCAGAGGATCGGGGGGATCATTACTGCCTCAATGGTACCAAAATGTGGATTACCAATGGCCCAGACGCGGATATCTTGATTGTCTATGCCAAAACAGACCCAAGTGGAAGCAGCAAAGGAATTACAGCTTTTATCGTTGAAAAAGGGATGCACGGCTTTTCAACCGCACAAAAGCTGGATAAATTAGGAATGCGGGGCTCAAACACATGTGAGCTTGTCTTCAAGGATTGCCTAGTCCCCCGAGAAAACATCCTCGGAAAAGTCAACGAGGGCACCCGTGTGCTCATGAGTGGTTTAGATTTTGAACGCGTTGTCCTTGCTGGAGGCTCCCTCGGGATTATGCAAGCCTGTCTTGATGTTGCTATTCCGTATGTTCAAGAACGAGAACAATTTGGACAAAAGATCGGTGAATTTGAGTTGATCCAAGCAAAATTAGCGGATATGTATACCCAAATGAATGCGGCCCGGGCTTATGTCTACACGGTTGCAAAAGCTTGCGACAAAGGGCAGATAAACCGTAAAGATGCAGCGGGGGCCATACTCTTTGCAGCTGAGGCTGCAACCCGTTTGAGCCTTGATACCATCCAGATTTTAGGGGGCAATGGGTACATCAATGAATACCCTGCTGGGCGCTTGCTCAGAGACGCAAAACTCTATGAAATTGGTGCTGGAACATCAGAGATTCGACGTATGCTTATTGGACGGGAATTATTTAAAGGAAATTAGTCTTGAATTTTGCCACGAGAGTCGGCTATAAGTATGGATGTGCCTGTAAAAGACGGCGTGGCTTAAGGGTATGCCTATTCCGTTGTGGTACATTTTTTTAACATTTCTAATAAAGAAAAGAGAATGAAATGCCCAAGTTAAAAACAAAAAGTAGTGCGAAGAAACGGTTCCGCGTTACGGGAACTGGCAAAGTCAAAATGGGTCAGGCGGGTAAACGCCATGGTATGAGAAAGCGCACCAATAAAATGTTGCGCAATGCACGCGGTATGACAATCATGCATGAAGCGGACGCAAAAAAAGTTCTCAAATATTATTTCCATATGTAAGGAGACTCCATTATGGCACGCGTTAAAAGAGGCGTTACAACACACGCCCGTCACAAAAAAGTTTTAAAATTATCTAAAGGGTTCCGGGGACGCTCAAGCAAGTGCTTTCGGATTGCAATCCAACGCTTAGAAAAGTCCTGGCAATATGCTTATCGCGATCGTCGCAACAAGAAACGCGATTTTAGAGCCTTATGGATTCAGCGTATTAACGCCGCAGCCCGCGCTCATGGACTGCCCTACTCAAGGTTTATGAATGGATTGCTAAAAGCTGGCATTTCCATTGACCGTAAAGTTATGGCTGATTTGGCGATCCATCAACCTGAGGCCTTTAAGTCTTTGGTTGACCAAGCCCAAAAGGCTTTGGCTGCGTAAGGGTTTTATGGCGCATCCTTATTTATTGATTGTATTTTACCTCTCCCCTCGTGGGGGAGGTAGAAATATAGATACCCAAGGGCCATTAAATTATGTCTGATCTCTTCCGCCAAACCCCTCCCCTTCCCAATTCTCCAGCATCTAGTGCTGAGTATTCTGCTAAGGACATTGAAGTTCTGGAAGGCCTAGAGCCTGTGCGCAAGCGTCCGGGGATGTATATTGGGGGCACAGATGAGAAAGCGCTCCACCATTTGGCAGCTGAAGTCCTGGATAATGCCATGGATGAAGCCGTATCTGGTCATGCCAACCGCATTGATATTCGCCTCGAAGCCGGCGACATTATCTGCATTAAGGATAATGGTCGCGGCATTCCAACGGATCCCCACCCTAAATTTCCAACGCTCTCCGCCCTAGAGGTGATCTTAACGACCCTTCATTCAGGTGGAAAATTCAACAATGCTGTGTATGCAACGGCTGGCGGGCTCCATGGAGTGGGTGTCTCTGTCGTTAATGCCTTGTCAGACTTTTTAGAAGTTGAAGTTGCCAGGTCACGAAGCCTCTGGCGTCAAACCTATTCAAAGGGAAAGCCGACTTCGGCGCTCATTTTGCAAGAGGGCGCCACCAGCCGCCGAGGGACGACCATTCGCTTTCATCCTGACCCTGAAATTTTCGGTACCGCGCTTCATTTTCGGCCGGCGGCTCTCTATCAAATGGCTCGCGCTAAAGCTTATCTATTTAAGGGTGTGGAAATCAATTGGACGTGCGATCCCTCCCTATTAAAGGAAAATGATAAAGTTCCTCAGACCGAATGCCTCCATTACCCTGCGGGACTTGTGGATTATTTAACCCATCAACTTAAAGATCTCGCTTCTGTAACGGAAGCGCCCTTTTCAGGAGAGGCTACTTTTCCGAATAACCAAGGACGGGTTGAGTGGGCTGTTGCCTGGCCGTTAGAAGATTATGCAAATGATGAGGCAGGATGGATTTCTTCCTTTTGCAACACCATCCCAACACCACAAGGCGGAACACACGAAAATGGTTTTCGACAAGCGCTCACCCGCTCCCTCAAAGATTACGGGGACCGCATAGGAAATCGTCGAGCGGGGCAATTGACCAGCGAAGATGTTAGTGGCAGTGCTTATATGATTCTGTCCTGTTTCATTCATCAACCACAGTTCCAGGGACAAACAAAGGAAAAGCTCGCAAGCGTTGAAGCAACTCGGCTGGTTGAAAATACGGTCAAAGATCACTTAGATCATTGGCTCGGATCGCATCCTCAAGCAGCAACAGAACTTCTTGAGCATGTGGTGGGACGCGCAGAAGATCGCCTCAAGCGCCGCCAGGCCAAGGAAGTCGCTCGTGCCAGTGCAACTCGAAAACTACGTCTACCAGGTAAGCTTGCGGATTGTACGTCTAATATTGCTGCCAACAGTGAAATATTTCTTGTTGAAGGAGATTCCGCAGGCGGATCCGCTAAACAAGGGCGTGATCGTGCAACCCAAGCCGTCCTCCCCTTAAAGGGAAAAATTTTAAATGTGGCGAACGCCTCAATCGAAAAGCTTCATGCAAATCAAGAAATTCGAGATTTAGGCCTGGCCTTGGGTTGTGGTATGGGCAAACTTTGTGATCCTTCTAAATTACGCTATGGTAAAGTCGTTATCATGACCGATGCAGACGTTGACGGGGCACATATTGCTTCCTTACTGCTGACGTTCTTCTTTCAAGAAATGCGCACCATTATTGATTCTGGGAATGTTTATCTCGCCCAGCCCCCACTCTACCGCCTGACCCAAGGGGCGAAATCAGTGTATGCAAAAGATGACGCAGAAAAAGACGTGCTTTTAAGAGATCACTTTAAAGGGGCCAAGAATGTCGATGTTAGCCGCTTTAAAGGCTTAGGAGAAATGCTTCCGGCTCAGCTGCGCGACACCACCATGCATCGCGATAAACGTACCCTTTTGCGCGTCTTTATCAAGGACAATGAGGATATATCCCAATTCGTCGACCGCCTCATGGGCAAAAATCCAGAGGCCCGTTACACCTTCATTCAGGAAAATGCCCCTCATATACGTGATGTGGATGTCTAAGGATGTCGTCTTTTAAGAAGCACCTATATTTGACAATCTCAACCTTAAACTGTCTGGGGATACTGTTTGTTATGGCTGCCCCCTTTTCATCCTCATTAACGGCGGCCTCAAGTACCCCAAACAAACAAGAACAAAAGGACATTCCTTCTATTGTCTCGTCTTCTATACCAGCCATTGCTAAAATTTCAACAACTCATACCGTGTTAGGGCCTCGCAATTGCCACGTCGGACCAAACGTATCTCAAGAGCTCTTTGATTCCTCGAATGAAGAACCTCCTTCAGACCTCCATGAACTCCCCAAGATTCAAGAAATACAAGCTTCAGGAACAGGTTTTATTATTCAAGCTGATCATGATTCAGCTTACATTGTAACGAACTACCATGTAATCGCCAACGCGAACAACATTTCCATCGTACTCAATGACGAAATAGAACTAGAAGGAAATCTTCTAGCTTCAGATGCCAAAACTGACCTCGCCGTCCTGAAAGTCAGCACAAGACATTTACCTGCCAATCGACAGAAAATGACTCCCTTAGAGTGGGGTGATTCTGGGTCTGTTAAGGTAGGTGACTTTGTTCTCGCTATTGGTAATTCCTTTGGGATGGGACTTAATGTTAGCCACGGCATCGTCTCTAATCTCTCCCGCAGGTTAGATTCCCAAACCAACGGAGCCATAAAAACTCAATTTATTCAACACAGTGCCCCCATTCATCAAGGTAATTCTGGCGGACCTCTCTTAAATCTCGAGGGAAAGGTCGTAGCCATTAATACTGTTATCATCTCCCCAAATGGGGGTAACGTCGGAATAGGACTCGGTATTCCCTGTTCAGTTGCCAAGGAGCGTATCAAACAACTTATTGAATTTGGTCGCGTTCGTTATGGATGGCTCGGCATCAAAACACAATGTATCACAGGCGATGAGTGTGCAGACTTAAATTTAGACAAAAGAAGAAATTATAGGATTGTGAGCAGTGTGACACCATCTGGTCCTGGGGCCAAAGCTCAGATTCAGCCGGGGGACATTTTACTAAGTCTGAACGGCACTGAAGTCACAGAAAAAACAAATCTGACCCAATTGATCAGTGAGATGCCCGTTGGTGAAATTGTTAAAATTAGGCTGTATCGACCCGGTGAACATAATCAGGGACAATACCTAGATATTGAGGCAACTTTGGAAGAGTTTACGGGAAACCATCCTACACTGCCTCATGTAGTACAATCTCCCAAAACCCATGTCCTCAATACTTAAAAGTGAATACCCTTCTATTTCTGAACATAGACAGGCAAATTAATAAGATTAATCAACGGCTTGCCATCAAAGTTAGTCCGCACATCGCCTTCAACAGCAACACAAGCATAACCGACGACCTTGCACCCACATTTCTCTACCAGAGCTTTTGTTGCATTAAACGTGCCACCGGTCGAGACCACATCATCAAAGATAAGGACACGTTTGTTGGCAATGCGTTCCGCTTGATCTTTGCGCATATGTAGCTTCTTGCCGCCCCCAGTAATTGAAGCATAGTTCACAGAATGAAGAGGTTGGGCTTTCTCTGCACTTCGAAAAATGCAAAATTCCGGCGTTTCATCGGGACCTTTGGCTTTTCGAATTTCTTCAAACAAAAGCGCACCCAACATATTCGCTTTATCTCCCGGCAGAACAACAACATCGATGTCCTTCAAAAGATCCGCTTCTTTTAATTTTTCCACAAGGGCCAATGAGACAGATTCTGCCATCTTGATGTTGTCACAAAAATCAGAAATATATACAATCTTGACCTTCGTGTCGCCCTTTGGGGCCATAACATCATACACCTTTGTAAAGTTTCCAATTTTAACGGTGAAGGTATCAGGAGCCTTATTGACCGCTGCCCAAGAGGCAACGGAAAATAAGGAAAATAGTCCTAATAAAACCCCAATGTAAGTTTTAGCCTTCAACACCAATCAGCTCCACGTCAAATGTTAATGGAGTATTGGGAGGAATCACGCCGCCCGCACCAGCAGCCCCGTAGGCTAAATCAGCAGGAATCACTAGGGTGCGTTGACCACCAATATTCATATCTGCAATGCCAATGTCCCAGCCCTTAATGACTTGGCCTTTACCAAGGGTGAATTTGAAGGGTTCACCACGTGTTCTGGAGCTGTCAAAAACAGTCCCATTTGGCAATGTTCCCGTGTAATGTACGATCACAACATCACCTTCTTTTGGCTTCTTGCCAACGCCAGGCTTAATGTCTTTATATTCTAGACCAGATTCTGTTTTGGTGAGATTTTCTGTCTTTGTTGTTTTTGGTGAATCTGCCCATAATGGCATTGGAGAAAGGGCGGTAATGGCAGCTGCAGCAACGATTTTCTTGATCATGATGAGACTCCTGATAAGTTGATATCTTTGACCCTATCATAATTGCCTATCTTATTTTCCTTGTCAATCTCTGGAATTGGCGTTTTTGACTAAGATAAAACATATCCAAAACTTTTGGTATTTTTAACTATTTCCATGAAAAATTTGCCAGTGATGCGGCTAAAGAAATTTGTCAAATTTGCCCAGAAGCCGAGAAAGATATCTTTGGAACAGAAGCCGACACAAACCGCAATTTTGAATACCATGGAGAAAATGCCCTCAAAAGGAACAAAAAACTGATGGGATGATTCTATAAGCGTATCGATGCTCACATCTAGTTAAGCCTATGGAATGGCACATCTCCTCCTGTGCCATTCCATTTTACTCCCCCCCCCTTGAGGACTATATCTTTTACTCTTGCAGTTTTTCCTTAAAAACAATAAAACTTGAAGAAGGACATTTATAAATTCTGGCCTGGAGAATTGTCATGAAAATTTCAAAATTGTTGGGTGTTATCTTTACTGCACTTGTGTTCTTCACAGCATGTGAAGGAAAGAAAGATGGCAGTGCCAACACGCTAACCGTCGGTGTTTCAGCCGATTATGCCCCTTTTGAATTTTTCAAAGATGGCGAAATTGTTGGATTTGACATTGATCTCATGAAAGAAATTGCCAAGCGCTTAAACAAAGATGTGAAGTTTAAAGACCTATCCTTTGATGCGATTTTGGGCTCCCTGTCAACGGACCGATTGGATGCAGCGATTTCATCCATCGAGCCAACAGAAGAACGCCGCAAATCTATTGATTTCTCTCATGAATACATCAAATCAAACCGTGTTTTGGTTTGTAAGGGAACTTCTAGCATTAAAGAAGTTGATGATCTTGCGGATGGAACCGTCGGTGTTCAAAGCGGCTCAACACATGAAACTTATGCCAAGGATAATTTAAGTCAGAATGTGCAGCTAAAGGTAAAATCCTTGGCTAAAGTACCCGACCTCCTTCAAGATATGGAAATTGGAAACATCACGTGCCTGATCCTTGGCATTGATGAAGCTGAAGCCATTCTAAAGTCTCGTGAGAATTTGAAGATGGTTAAAGTGCCCGGCGAAGTTACTGGCTCAGCAATAGCCTTTCCAAAAGCCTCACCCCTTAAAGATAAGGTGAATAAGATTTTGGAAGAAATGGAATCAGACGGATCCCTCAAGAAGCTGAAGGATCATTGGCTCACCACCAAATGACGCTCCATTTTGACGCCATCATCCCCTCCCTCCCCTTCATTTTAGCGGGTGTCGGCGTTACAATTAAGTTTACGCTTGTATCGTTATTATGCGGGTTGCCTTTAGGCATACTATTGGCCCTTGCCAAAATTTCTCATCAAACCTCCCTTCGCTGGTTTGCAGAAGCGTATACCTCCGTCTTCCGGGGGACGCCCTTGTTGGTCCAATTGTTCATCTTCTACTTTGCCACTCCTCAATTAACCGGATATGCCTTGTCCACATTTGAAGCCGGCGTGCTAACGTTCTCTCTCAATTCCGCTGCCTATAGTTCAGAGATCATTCGCGCTGGCATACAAGCGATTGATCGGGGGCAATGGGACGCCGCCCATGTCTTGGGACTCTCTTATTATCAGACCTTGCGAACCGTTATTTTACCTCAATCGGTACGCAATATTCTACCCGCCTTAGTGAATGAGATTGTTGACTTATTGAAAGAATCTGCCCTTATATCCACATTGGGTGAAGCGGATCTGTTACGCCGCTCCCAAATTGTGGCCAGCGAGAAGTACCTTTTCTTTGAACCTCTATTGATTGCGGCAGTTGGATATTACATTATGGTCATGGTTGTAAGCCTTGGTGCCAAACTTCTCGAGCGGAAAATGCGCCATGCTTAAAGCGTCCCATTTATCTAAGTCATTCCACAACCAACTGATATTAAATGATATTTCTTTTGATATCCCCATGGGAACCATCGCTGCTCTCTTAGGCCCATCGGGAAGTGGTAAATCTACGCTCCTTCGCTGTATTAGCCGTCTTGAGAATGCCGAAAGCGGGAATCTCACCTTCCAAGAACAGTCTTTATCAGATCTGCCTCCCTGGTCCATTGGCATGGTATTTCAAGGGTTCCACTTGTTTCCCCATATGACGATTCTACAAAATCTCATCCACGCCCCTGTCCAGTTAAAGCAACTGTCAAAAGACGCGGCAATGAAGCAAGGGAAAGCCCTCCTAAAGCAGTTTGGATTGTCCGATAAGGCAGAAATGCACCCCAACCAACTCTCCGGGGGTCAAAAGCAGCGTGTCGCCATTGCCCGCGCGCTCATCGTCAATCCCCCGATCCTTCTCTTTGATGAGCCCACCTCAGCCCTTGACCCTGAAATGGTTTCCGAAGTCGCAAGTTTAATCAAAAGCTTGAAATCACCGGAGCGCTTGATTATTATGGCAACACACGAGTTGCGTGTGGCAAAGCTGGCGGCGGATCAAATCTTATTCCTTGACCAAGGTATACTGGTCGAAGACGACCCTAAAGACGATTTCTTCAAGAAGCCAAAAACGAAACGGGCCACCCAATTCATAAAGAACTTAACCGTTTCATAAGACAATTGGGGACCCAATGGTAAAATTAGCAAAAATTAAGCGTCACAAGACGCACAAAGTCCAAGTTGGCTCTTTCTTTATAGGGGGGGATGCTCCTATCCTGGTTCAATCCATGACCAATACGGACACAGCCGATGCCAAAGGAACTGCCGACCAAGTCATCAGTCTGGCAAAGGCCGGCTCTGAGATTGTGCGTATCACCGTCGACCGTCCTGAGTCCGCAGCCGCTGTTTCTAAAATAAGGGATCTTGTTGAAAAAGAAGGCCTTGATGTGCCCTTGGTGGGATGTTTCCATTACAATGGTCACCGCCTGTTAGAAGACTATCCGGATTGTGCTGAAGCTTTGGCAAAATACCGCATAAATCCTGGAAACGTTGGCTTTGGCGAAAAGCGGGACAAACAATTTGAGATGATGGTGGAAACCGCCCTGAAATTTAATAAACCCGTCCGCATTGGCGTCAATTGGGGCAGTCTGGATCAAGAATTGGCCCAAGGCCTGATGGATGAAAATGGGAAGTCCCCCAACCCCCGTTCCGCCGATGAGATTTTGCGCGAAGCCCTCGTGTTATCAACGATCACGAGTGCAAAGCACGCAGAAACCGTTGGGTTGCGTGCCGACCAAATTATCTTGTCCGCAAAAGTAAGCCGCGTCCAAGATCTCATTGTTGTGTATCGGGAACTCGCCCGACAAAGCAATTATTCCCTCCACTTAGGCTTGACAGAAGCAGGGCTCGGCTCCAAGAGCATCGTAGCAACCACGGCCGCCGTTGCCATCCTTTTACAAGAAGGCATCGGGGATACTATCCGCGCATCGTTGACCCCAACCCCTGGAGAGGCGCGGGAGCGCGAAGTCATTGTCTGTCAGGAAATCCTCCAAACCATGGGATTACGATCCTTCAACCCGCTTGTCTCTGCGTGCCCAGGCTGTGGACGCACCACCAGCACCTACTTCCAAACCTTGGCCTCAACCATCCAAGATTATGTCCGGGATCAAATGCCTGAATGGTCCAAAAAATACCCTGGCGTGGAAAACATGAACCTCGCTGTTATGGGTTGCATCGTAAATGGTCCAGGGGAGAGCAAGCACGCCGACATCGGCATCAGCCTGCCCGGCACCGGGGAATCACCCGTCGCCCCCGTCTTTATGGATGGCGTGAAGACCCACACATTGCGCGGCGATCATATAGCTGATGAGTTTAAAGGCCTTCTGGTGAACTACGTTGAAAAGAGGTATGGGGCGCAGTAGTTGGTTCTATGATGACTCCCCCTCATGTGAGTATATCTTTGTTTAGATTAGAATAATTGCTGAGATAACAATTTTAGAAGGCAGTCTTTGCGTAACATCACTTTTTATCTGCATAGGGATTCTTGCCCTGGCGCATGTAAATGCGCAAAGGAACGCCGGGAAGATCAAAGTCTTTGCGCATTTGGTTGACCAAATAGCGTGTGTAGGATGTGGGAAGCTCCCCCGCTTGACTTGAAAACAATGCAAACGTTGGGGGGCGGGTTTTGATTTGGGTCATGTACTTCAAGCGAATCCGGCGGCCCGCAACAGCTGGGGTCGGGTGTTGATTGACCACATATTGCAACCACTGATTAAGTTTGGCGGTCGGCAGTCGTCGATTCCAGGCTTCAAATACTTGAAATGCCGCTTCCATCAACTTATCTAAATTCTTAGCATGGAGTGCAGATATCGGAATGCAAGGTATGCCACGAACTTGGTTTAGCTGAACATCCAGGATTCGCTGAACCTCTTTCATTTGCTTGTCTTTATCTTTGACCAAATCCCATTTGTTTAACGCCAGCACAATCGCCCGCCCCTCGTCCTCTATGTCGCTGACAATACTCAGCTCCTGGCGCTCTAAAGGCATTGTTGCATCCACCAGCACAATCACCACTTCCGCATATTGAATAGTACGCTTAGTATCCATGACCGCAAGTCGTTCCGCTGATTCCGAAACACGGGCGGCTTTTCGCATGCCGGCCGTGTCAGTCAGGCGAATGCGACGACCTTTGTGTTCCCAATCAAGCGCAATCGCATCGCGCGTCACCCCCGGCATATCACCTACGAGCAGGCGCTCTTGGCCGATGAGCTGGTTAATGAGGGTCGATTTTCCAACATTCGGCCGGCCCACAATAGCGAGTTGAAGGGGCTTTTCTAGGACTTCCCCGTCTTCATCCGTATCGTCCTTATCAGCGGGGATATGGGTCGCAAGGGCATCATATAGCTCAGTTAAGCCCTCTCCATGTTCAGCAGAAATCGGAATGACTTCCCCCAACCCCAAGGAATGAGCATCCGACAGACCCAAATTCCCATGACGGCCTTCACATTTATTGGCAAGTACAAGAAATGGCTTTTTCTGACGACGGATGAGTTTCGCAAGATCCTGATCATAAGGCGTGCACCCTTCCCGACCATCAACAACAAACAAAATAAGGTCCGCTTGATCAATGGCAGCCAAGGTTTGGCCCATCATGGATTTTGTCAGTTGGGAGGTATCCGGATCCGCAAGGCCTGCGGTATCAATAATCATAAAGCTCAAATCAAACAGATGGCCGTGGCCTTCACGACGATCCCGTGTCATGCCGGGTTGGTCATGGACAAGCGCCAGGCGTCTGCCTACCAACCGATTGAATAAAGTCGATTTTCCAACATTGGGACGCCCTATGATGACAATTGTGTATGAGGACTCTTCATAGGCCATTTTATTTTTACGATTTCTTTTCTGCGCCCGAATACTTAAGAAGAGTTGCATTATCCGTTAAGACATACAACGCTCCATCTGCCACGATTGGAGACGAACTCGCTGGCTCTTCCATATCAAGTTTCTTAATCATAGATCCATTTTTCAAGGAGGCGAAATGCAACTGACCATTTGACCCAGTGAGGACAAGGGCGTCACCGGCAATAATCGGCCCAGCCCATAGGACAATGCGTTTGTTATCATCAACTTTTGGTAAAGAAACGGCCCAATGAATCTTGCCAGTCGCTGCTTTGATGCACACTAAATCGCCATCATTTGTCACAAGGAACAGTGAATCACCCATGATGGCAGGGCTTCGAATTCCAGCGATTTCCCGCTGCCACAATCGATTCCCTGACTTCAAGTCCAGCGCCACCATTTGTCCGCCATGACTGATGATATAGACGACACCCCCAGATATCAAAGGCCGTGCGCGTATATGGGCAATACTGGCGACTGAATCAATGCGCAACGCTGGATTTAACAACTCCCCCCAAATTGGTTGACCCGTATTGGCGTTAAAGGCAAAGATTTCTCCAGAGGAATACACGGAGACGACAATGCCGTCCGCAACTGCAGGACTAGCTCCCCCTAGAATGCCAGCGGCTTCTGATATTCCGGAATGACTCCATAAGGAATTACCCGTGGTTGCTGTATAAGCGTGTGTTTCATTGTTGATCGTTAAGGCATAGACCGTACCATCCTTGATGGTGGGCGCAACACGAGAAGGCGCACCTAGTGGTTTGCGCCACAAGATTTTTCCATCACTTGCTTTAAGAGCGAGCAATTCCCCGAAAGATGTTGCACAATAAAGGACCCCATTATCATAGGAAATACCCCCACCCATCGCTTCTGAGCCATGGGCTTCCGGAAGAGTATCAACCGTCCACAAAATCGCCCCATCTTTAACGTTAACTGCAGTTACCCTACCCACGGCATCGGATGCATAAACGCGATCATTTGCCATTACCGGCCCTGACGTTAAGCGATGGTCTTCGCTTACCCCGGAGCCAATGTTTGTTGACCATGTTTGGTGTAAAGTTTTCGGCAGGTTCGCGTTCGGCATCACATGAGAGGGAACGCCACCAGCTTGAGACCATTCCTTATTTCGATGCATTGGTGTCACCACAATAGGGGAATGTTCAACTTCAAAGTCTGGCGTTACGGTTGTGTCAATTGACAAAACAGTTTCTCTTTTCCCTGACAAATGGACTTTCTCTTTAAACGTATCACAAGCAGTCAAGAAAAGTGCAGAACTTGCAAGCAGGGCCACAACAGAGGTCGGTTTCATGGATTGGATCATGGTTGTCTCTCGTATTTATAAATTAAAAGGTGTGTTTATTCACTCATGTTTGTTGATACAATCTGGACCATCAACCGGGACCTCATCGAAATACCTGCTGGCGTCTGATTGTCTTGTACCAATTTTGCAAAAATCTCTGCAGCTTTTGAACTATCGCCTTTCCGATGCAGAAGAACACCCTTCATTTCTCTGGCGAAATAGCGCCAGGGGTTCGTATCCTTCGTCAATTCTTCAAGTTGTCCGATTAATTCATCCGGTTTTATAGCCTGATCATCCATGGCACCCATTACGGCCAAAAAGGTTGCTAAATCGCGCCATAGGGGGTCAATACTTGTGTTCTTAGCCAGTTGCTTATAAATTCCAATAGCCTCAGCTGTTTTTGCTTTGTCCCCTTGCTTCAACAGAAGACCTGCCTTTTGAAAAACAGCCAAAGGTTGGTATGTTTTATTGCTGATGGTGGACATATTATTCAAGATCACTAAAGCTTTTTCAGTATCACCATGGGCAATCAACTCTTGAGCCGATATGAGCTTATCCGCCATTTCTAGGCGCTTTGTTTTGTCGTAATGACACCATAAATTATAAGCGACTATCAAAACGATAATGCCTGATAATCCACTCAAGATGATCCTACCATACTGTTTCCAAAGAGCTAGGAACTTCTCTTGACGAATATCTTTTTGAACCTCTTCCAGGAACTCATCAAACTTTTCAGCCATTCAAACGCCTCATAATTTTATCATATGATTTATAATTTTCTCTTTGCACTATAGCAACTGTTGAGACATTTCCGTATAAAAAAATGAGTCTCGATCTCATTTAGAACAATTTTTTCTTCATGGAGCACTCAAGAGGATCGCTGCTTTACAATAAAAGCCGCTCATTGAGTCCTCAAAAACATATACGCTCCTATTTTCAATAGGATATCGAATATCTGACAAAATTCACGAAAATATGGCTAGCGCTTCCCCCATAATTCAGGCTATTTATCGAGCAGTCAAATAACTGGATCTGATGAAAGAGATGATAATTATGGGGACCGCACCGGCCTACACACAAACCACTCACGAAATTCGCGTGTCTGTTGTGCCGATGTACCTCAAAAACCAGTCTGACCCTTGCGAAAACAACTTTGTTTGGGCCTACCATATTTGTATTGAGAATAAGGGATCCCAAACGCTGCAACTCATGTCCCGTTATTGGAAAATCACAGATGCCATGGGAAGAGCGCAAGAAGTTCGAGGCGACGGTGTCGTTGGGGAACAACCCATCCTTCCCCCGGGCGGAAAATTCGAATATACGAGCAGCGTGAGCCTTACACTCCCCTCTGGTGTCATGGTTGGAACGTACAAGTTGCAAAATCTTGCCGGCGATGCGATCGATGTCTCCATTCCCCTATTTTCCCTAGATGCACCACAAGCCTCAAAGACAGTTCATTAAGTCTCTAATTTTCAATCCACCATATGCTCATTTATTAATT
>JAIESE010000075.1 GCA_019746225.1 Alphaproteobacteria bacterium
GGAGCATTAACACATCCCATTTATCAATGTCGGCAGGTAAAAATAGATTCAGCGACTGCCCTTGACAAATATAAGGGGCACGATCTCCCGCAAGTTCAATGATCCACCGTTGATCGATTTCAAAGGCCGTTTTGAAGACATCTTTTTCCTCTTGAGAGAGACCGGTTAAATGCTGCACTGAGCCTTCATTTTCAAGAATCGATTGCCACGTCACGTCATTATTAAGCCCCTTAGTTTCCAATAACTTTTCCAAATGCCTGTTCTTGACGGCATAATTGCCCGAAAGGGTTTTATGATTATAGATATTGGCAGGAATGGGTTCAATACAAGCGCTTGTGCCGCCACAAATAATGCTGATGGAGGCAGTTGGAGCAATGGCAAGTTTATGACTAAAACGGGCTTTTATGGAACGATCAGCTGCGTCTAAGCAAGGGCCGCGTTCTTCTGCCAGTTGAACAGAAGCCGCATCAGCTTCACGTCTGATATGACGAAACATTTTCTTGTTCCAGGATTTCGCCATAGCACTCTCAAACGGAATGCCGCGAGATTGAAGGAACGAGTGAAAACCCATCAAACCTAAGCCCACAGAGCGCTCTCGCATGGCTGAATATTTTGCTCTTGCCATACCATCCGGTGCAGTATCAATAAATTCCTGCAGGACATTATCCAGAAAGCGCATCACGTCCTCAATAATGTAGGGATTATCATGCCATTCATCCCATGTTTCAGCATTGAGGGAAGATAAGCAGCAGACAGCTGTGCGGTCTTTTCCAAATTGGTCAGGACCTGTGGGTAGGAAAATCTCGCTACACAAGTTTGACATGCGTACTTTTAAACCTAACTCACGCTGATGCTTGGGCATGGCCTTATTAACCGTATCAATGTAAATAAGATAGGGCTCGCCAGTTTGCAGACGTATCTCCAGAATTTTTTGAAATAAGTTTCGGGCGTTAATGGTACGAATAATGGCGTTGGTCTTAGGACTGCGCAATCCAAATTCCTTATTATCACGGACAGCTTCCATAAATTCATCGGTGATGTTGATTCCGTGATGCAGATTCAGGCTTTTACGGTTGAAATCGCCAGAAGGTTTACGAACTTCTAAAAACTCTTCAATTTCAGGATGATGAATGTCTAGGTAGACGGCAGCAGAACCACGGCGCAGGGATCCTTGGCTGATGGCGAGGGTGAGAGAGTCCATCACACGAATAAAGGGAATAATTCCAGAAGTCTTTCCTGCCCGACCTATGGTTTCACCAATGCTGCGTACAAATCCCCAATAGGTTCCGACACCTCCACCATTTGACGCCAGTAATACGTTTTCGTTCCATGTGGAAACGATTCCATCCAAGCTGTCGGATACAGTGTTGAGAAAACAGGAAATAGGGAGACCTCTCTTGGCTCCTCCGTTGGAGAGAATAGGGGTAGAGGGCATAAACCACAGCTGGGAAATATAGTCATAAAGGCGCTGGGCATGGGCAACATCATCGGCATAGTTGCAGGCAACACGTGCAAACATATCCTGGTAACTTTCCCCTTTAAGGAGGTAACGATTATCTAGCGTTTCCTTACCAAATTGGATGAGGAGATCATCACGCTTACGATCAAGGCGAAGTTGCTCTTTCGTCGGTTTAGGTTTCGGCGCAGATTTTTCTACTGGAGGAGATTTTTTTTCTTGAGGATTAGGAAATTTTAAGAGAGTTCGGGTCGGATCAAAGTTGATCAAGTGCCCATTTCGGTCAAAATCGTATGCATGGTTCATAATTACACCCTCTATGGTTAGAGGGCAGGAGTCCTGAAAGCGAGAATACACGAGGTCTGCGTATCGACCGCCCTCATCGGTGCACCCCGCCCGACGTGTTTGCAGTAATTGTCCAAAGGTAGGTCTCCTGACTTACGGGTCGTTGCTGTTACAGATGGCCTTCCCAGGAGTAATCCCAGTGGTTTCTATATCTGCACAACTCACCGCTTACAGTTGCGGGGGCAGTTCCGGCATTGCATGATGCGCACCGGATTCCCTTTTCAGTATCGTCGTATTCTAGACGATACACCTTAAGACACTCCGATAATGTCCTTAATGAGAAGACGCTGTCAATAGGTTACGGTACACAAAACGCAATTGATTAATCACTTGCATTCTCCTTTTATCTCCTTTATGAAGAAGACAACTCTTTGCCGGCAGAGCCGGCTTGTGAGAGGCATTGGGCCTTTCATAATTAGCCATAAGGAGTCATAAGATGGCGTTATACGAAACCGTCTTCATCGCGCGTCAAGATCTTTCAGC
>JAIESE010000076.1 GCA_019746225.1 Alphaproteobacteria bacterium
CAAACTTAAGGTGGTGTCCATCTCTTGAATTTCGGACACCAAATCTTGGATCAATTGTTTCCAGTCCGCTCGCACTAGTAAAGCTGGGACTTCCCGGACCATGACGGCAGACACGCCAAAGGCTTCAATGATAAGCCCCAGTTGAGCAAGGTCAGGGGCGCGTAACAAAAGCGCTTTTAGGTCTTCTTCGGGCAAATCCACAATCTCTGGCAGCAATAAAGCTTGGCGCTTTACCCCATGGGCAGCTTGTTCAATTTTCATTTTCTCATAAACAAGACGCTCGTGGGCAGCGTGTTGGTCAACGATCACAAGGCTATCTTCTGCTTCGGCAAGGATGTAGGTGCTGTGAATTTGAGCGCGCGCCATTCCTAACGGATATTCCCTCAAAGATTCAGGGGTTGAAGCTGGCGGTGCGTCTGCAGGAGAGGGTGCCTGATATGTTGCCAGCGTTTCGGCCAGTTCTTGGGAAACGTGCCGATCTGGGAAAGAAAAGCGTGGTGCGGGAGAGTTTGTGCTTCCCGAATAACTTTTTCCACTCCAGGAAGAAGCAGCCGCAGGATAAGGACTTGGTGGTTGCTGAAAAGAAACGATGGCATCATTCGCGATGGTCGTTGAGCTTTGATGAGCGGCGCCTTGCAAAGCATTCTTTAAGGCACTAATCATTATACCACGCACAAGTCCAGCATCTCGGAAGCGCACCTCAGCTTTGGCAGGATGGACGTTAATATCGACTTCTCCTGGATCAATTTCCAAGAACAAAGCCAGAACCGGGTGACGATTGCTGGCTAGAAAATCTTGGTAAGCAACGCGTACTGCGGCTGAGAGAAGTTTGTCTTTTACCGGCCGGCCATTGACGAACAGGTATTGAGCTGTTGCATTGCTACGGTTATAGGTGGGGACACTGATATGTCCTCTTAGGGTGAGTCCTTCGCGTTCCATGAGCACGGGGCAGGCATTTTCGCAAAAGTCTTTGCCTAGAATGGAGGAAAGTCGATTGCCAGTCGCTTCATAAGAAAACACCTGTCGATCTCCGTCCATTAACGAGAACTGAATTTCAGGGTGGGCAAGGGCTAAGCGATTCAAAATATCGACCGTATGGGACAACTCCGTCGTGGGTGTTTTTAGGAACTTGAGACGAGCGGGTGTTGCATAAAACAGATCCCGCACCTCAACCCGCGTCCCAAAGCCAAAGGCGGTTGGACTAGGCTCGCCTTTTGTGCCGCCCTCGACGGCTAAGCGCCAAGCCGTATCATCGGTTGATGTACGGCTGGTGATGGTCAAACGACTAACAGCACCGATGGAAGGAAGTGCTTCTCCACGAAATCCTAAGGTTCGTATATTAAAGAGGTCGCTGTCGGGAATTTTGGAGGTTGCGTGGCGTTCTACCGCGAGCACAAGATCGTCTTGACTCATACCCTGGCCATTATCCGTGATAGAAATAAGGGTTCGCCCTCCCTCGCGCACCACGACGTCTATCTTTGTGGCCGAAGCATCGATCGCATTTTCAACCAACTCTTTAATTGCCGATGCTGGGCGCTCTATGACTTCACCAGCAGCAATCTGATTAATGAGAGTGGGGTCGAGAAAGCGTACGGTCATGCAGCATTTTCCAGGTAAGCTTTGGTCAAGATTTTCCCTTCCTCAACAGCAGGTTGATCAAAGGGATTCACATTCATGAGATGAGCCGTTGCAAGGGTTTCTAGCATATAGTGCATCATAAGCCCCCCGAGGGTTTTTTCATCCAAAGTGTTTAAGTGTATCACGCGGGTTGGGCATTTGTTATTTCGTAAGGTGTCAATGGTGGCTTGTTGTTCGGCCAACATAAGATCCCCCATCGTCTTGTTTTGAAACAGATCGATGGTGGCATGACCGACGGGAGGTAAGTTAATCTTAGTGGAATCATAATGTTGATCCAGCGTAATAAGGGTGAAGAATTTGTCCCGAGGACCGTCAAGATAGAGCTGGAGTTGAGAATGCTGATCAACGGTTCCAAGAGATTGAATGGGGGTTATCCCCTGGCGCTCTTTATTCGTGTCCAATTTTCCGAGGCTTTCAGCCCACAGTTGACGAAACCAAAAGGTAAAGGTGTTGAGGCGGTCAACATAAGGCATCAGGACCGTTTGAGTTATCCCTGATTTTGCCAAAGTCATGTGAAGGCCAGCACCTTGAAGAGGCAGACACTCATTGATAGTTGTTACATCCAGTGCTGCGCGGAGAACGTCTCGAGCTCCTGTGAGGAGGGCTTTGGCATCAAGTCCAGCAATCAAAGCGGGGAGGATGCCAACAACCGTAAATACAGCAAACCGACCCCCAATATCAGTTGGGTGATCCAAACAGGGAAGCGCATAGGCGTTTGCTAGTCGGCGAATGCCATTGTCAACAGGCTCGGTAATGATTTGAAAATGGTCTGTTAATCGAGCTTCAGGTATGGATTTAAGCCAATGCTGAATACACAGCAGTAATTGTGTAATCGTTTCAGCCGTATTACCCGATTTTGAAATCGCAATAGCCCCTGTTTTTGTTATATCTAGCTTTGACAGGAGCGTATGGAAGGTATAGGGATCAATGTTGTCTAGAAAATGAAAACGGGGAGTTTTCGCTTGGGGGTTTCTCAAAGCAATAAGCGTTTGCCCTCCAAGGCTAGAGCCGCCAGTCCCCAATATCAGGATATCCTCAAAAGCTTGAAAATGGGAAGCTATAGGAGCCAAGCTTGTCAAGAGATCATCGGATTTTATCTGCTGAAAAAGGGGGAGTGACTCTTCTAAGCCTTGTAAATATAACAATGTTTGAGGAGCTTCCGAAATAGGTGGAAGCCCTTCTAAGTTCTGGGTGAAGATATCACTTTTAGATTTCACAACCCTTATCCTTTATTTCTGAGAGGTCTTTTGAGAAGCACCCTTTTCTGGATTGGCAGGTTCCTTTTCTAATTTCTTGTCTCTTTCACCGGCTGTGCTGAGGCATTCAGCTTCAGATTTCTTTTCTTTGTCTTTCGCGCCGGGTGGATAGACTGTCAATATGACAATTGGATTTTTGGAAAAAACAAACTTAGCTGCTTCAAGGACTTGTGCCGCTGTTACAGCATTAATGAGATTTGGCAAGTCTTCGATTTGCTCTACGGTAAATCCCCCCCCAAGGCGGGTGAAGGTTTGGACGCTTGAGCTGTTACCATCACGAGCAAAAGCGAGGGCGGCGAGAATATCTCGTTTTGCATCTGCTAATTCTTTTTCTGTAATCCCTGTCTCAATGACTTCATTTACGAGCTTTTGAAGGGATGCCTTCAGAGTCACAAGATCTTTGCCGGGAGCTAAAGTTGCTGCGAGCTCAATGGGTTGTGGATCCAACCCCCCATGCTCATAGGATTCGTAAGAGCATGTTGCTTGGACTGCAATCTTTTGCTCTTCAACTAAGGCACGATTGAGTCGACTGATGTCATTACCCCCCATCGCCTGTGAAAGAACGATTAGAGGATAAAAATATTTTGAATTCGGTTCGCGATGGGTCGGAGCCGCATAGTTCCAGTAGATGCTGATTTGGCTCACGCGGGGATTTTCCTGTTCGAGACTGATAACAATGCCGCTATGATCAGGCTCTTGGACACGTTTGCGCGGCGGTACAGGACGAGACGGAATGGGCCCAAAATGCTTTTCTACCATAGGTTTTAGAGCTTCCATGGTAATATCACCAGCGATGACCAAAATAGCATTGTTCGGTGTGTACCATGTTTTATAGTGCTCAAAAGCAGCTTCCAGAGTATAAGCTTCAATATGTTGAGGATAACCGATGGCAGGAATTCCATAAGGATGATACCAATAGGTTGCCCGTAACATAGCCTCGTAAGCTGCACCCAAGGGGATATTGTCCAATCGCATGAGGCGCTCTTCGAGAACAACCTTTTGCTCTGCGGCAACTTCCTTAGCTTCCATGATCAAATTTTGCATTCTGTCGGCTTCTAGTTTTAAGTAAGAGTCCAAAAACTCTATGCCAATATCGCAGGTATAGGCTGTCATGTCTGGTGTTGTGAAGGCGTTAATCATGCCACCATTGGCGATAATTATTTTTTTAAATTGGTCCCCTGGAACGTCTTTTGTTCCTTTAAACATCAAATGCTCTAGAAAGTGAGAGAGACCATGCATCCCAACAGGATCATCAGCTGTTCCAACTTTATAAATGATATTAACGGAAACAATAGGGGCGAGGTGATTTTGCACTAAGACAACTTGTAGCCCATTTGGGAGCGTTGTTGTAATGGGATTAAATATGCCTGCATGACACTCTTGAGGTGTAAGGGCGTTGACGAAAAGAGACAATGCCAAAATAATCCAGCCTTTCATTAAATTTTTGCTCCTACTTTATTTTCTTTTGTTGCTTCTTTCGCTGTTTCCAGGGAGGAGAGTCCTTTAGGTTCCCCAACAACAATGAAGGTTAAATTTTCCGGTTTCAATAGAGATTTTGCAGCTCTATTAATATCCTCTAGAGTAAGTTTGCTAAGGATAGCATTCCGCTCATTAATATAGTTACTGCCCAAATTATCCAATTGATATGTGAGAAGCGCATTAGAGATTTGTTTGGTTGAACTAAAGATCAAAGCAAAGCTTCCCATCAATCGCTTCTTTACAAAGTCGACCTCAGTTTGGGTTGCCCCTTTCAGCATGTCTTGCCAAACCTGACGAATGATATCTATAACTTCTTTCGTGCTTTGATTTTTGGTAGCTGTCTTTCCTAAAATGAGTGTGCTGTGTTGAGACCATTTCACATCAGCATCAATACCATAGGCCAGGCCTCTTTTTTCTCTAATTTCATTCCATAGACGGGAATCAAGCATTCCATCACCCAAAATCTTCATCATCACATAGCTTGCGTAAAAATCGGGGCTGCTTCGAGGCACTCCGGGTTGGGAAAAAAGAATAAGGCTCTGCGGAATATTTAATGGTTCAACAATTGTTTTTCCTGAATTAAGAAGGGGCGCCTCTTTCACGGTTGATGGGACAGCCTTTTCGGGGAAATCCCCAAAGGTTTCATCTAAATATTTTTTTAATTCATCGACAGATATATCCCCAACTGCAGATACCAAAAGTTGGTCACGTGTTAAGCGTTCCTTCATATATTGGCGCATTTGCGCTTCCGTTATGTTTGGTATTTCTTTGATTATTTGTTGGGTTGTTCTTCCATAAGGGTGATCTCCATAAATCGTGGAAACCAATTTTTGATTGGCGACAGAACGTTCATCATGAAGAGACTGTTCCAATAATGTTAGAATTTGATTTTTCACACGAGCAAGTGTATCCGGATCAAAACGAGGCTTACTTAACATTGTTCTCAAGACAAGAAAGGCATCACCCACATTTTCTTTAACAGTTCGAAAATTGACTCTGATTACGTCTTGAGATGCAGATATATCGAGTTCAATATTTTTTTGAAGCAGGAGTTTCTTGAATTCTTGGCTATTCAGATCGCCTGAACCTTCATCGAGCATACTGGATACCAATTGAACAAGGCCTGCTTGTCCTTTGGGATCAGAGGCATTGCCCGTGTTCTTAAAAGCAATGGATACGGAAACGACTGGGATTTCGTGGGCCTCCACGAACCAAGCATTAATCCCTTTGTTGCTTTTGATCACTTGGACATTAATATGTGATCCTTGCGGTTTTGCGGCCTGGGGGGGGCTTTTCGCGCCTTGTTCCGCATATCCAGGGGCGCAACCAAGAGCCAAAGTCATCAAGAGAGGCCAAGAGCCAAAGGATAAGGGGCGTCTGTGTAACAATGCAGATTCCTTACGGTTACCTTTAAAAGTCGAGTTGAAGTCAAATGTAAATTTTTGAGTCGTCATGATGATTCACTACCTGTTTCGTTTTTGGTCGTTTTAGTTTCTAAGGGTTTTTTCTCAGTCGTTGTTCCTTCTGGGGCAGACTTGGATAAGGACATGTTTTGAGTAATTTCCTTATTCCAAGACTTAATTTTCGCTATTACTTTTCCTGAAACAGTCGAATCTGTTTGCGATTCCTCATCGACAAGTGAGCGAATATTTGGCGTAACATTTTGATTTTCTGAAGCCTTTTCTATAATTTCCTTTTCTCCTTTGGAAGTGGAAGGAGCGGTGGAAGTAGCAATGGTCTTGTCACCTAAAACTGTTTGCTGGGCTTTTACGGACTCTGGAATAACGTGGGGATTTGGAGCCCCGGGCGTTGGGGGGGGGAGCAAGGGTCGTTCATTAAAACCGGGAGGGATAATCAAACCAGGGCTCGGTGTGGCCGTACTCATTTCATCAGGACTGTAATGGTCAAGGCCAAATGTATTTCGAAATGAATCGCATCCACTTAAAAGAAGGGGCGACAGAAGGAGGAAACTCGCGATTGTCGATTTTAATGTTTGTGTATTCTTCATTTTTATCTCTCGTTGTCGAATCAATTATTGTTTATGTTGTGACCAAATTTGTCTTGCGTATTCAAATAGGATTAAAGTAACGCCCCCAACAATGGCAGAATCAGCAATGTTAAATGTATACCAATGATAGCCGTAGGCATGAAAGTCTAGAAAATCTGTGACGGCTCCAAAACGAAGGCGATCTGCTAAATTCCCAATAGCTCCCCCGAGAACAAGACCAAAGGCCATCGCCATCAATTTCGTTTCCGCGCGCCATATCCATAGAGTCAAAACAGCGGCAAAAGCAAGGGCAATGGTAGCTAATACCCAAACACTATATGGGTTACTGCTGGCTAACAAGCCAAAACTAATACCCCGATTCCAAGCCAGAATAATATTGAAAAATGAAGTGACTTCTATGGTTTGAGGGTCCACCATGAGATGGTTTAAGACAATCCATTTTGAGCCTTGATCAAGAATAAGGACGATTGTTGCTAATACCAACCCCATCGTTGGCCAGCAATAAGAAGTCGTTGAAGGAGCGTCTTGTGGAACAACCTTTGATTTCTTTTGGGCCTTTGGGCTTTTGGGTGTGGGTTTTTTATTTGTCATCAGGAGCCCTCTATTACATCTTTACATCGTTTACATAAATCCGCATGAACTTGTCCGACTTCTTCTAATACTTTCCAACAGCGGTTGCATTTTTGGCCAGTTGCAGTGTTAACGACGACGCCAACGTTTAACACGTCTTCCAAAATAAAAGCACCTGCGGGGGGTTGAGCTATCACGAGATTGGCGGCTGAGGTAATAGAAAACTCTGCCAAGTCAGGATCTTTCATGTTTAAGGCTTTGAGAATTTCTGCAATTTCATGAGGTACATAAATGGCGACATCTGCTTGCAAACTGGATCCTATTGTTTTTGCGCCACGTTCAACCTCAAGTGCCCCTGTAATGACACGTCGAACATCTCGAATGGTTTGGTATTGAGTTGCAATGGACTCGCATTTCCATGTTAACGGAATTTCTGGGAACATTTGCAAATGGATACTTCCCATCTCTTCACCGTAGCGCGTTTGCCAAGCCTCTTCGGTTGTGAAACTTAACACAGGTGCTAGCCAATGGGTCAAACACGTAAAAATATGGTCCATAACAGTTCGAACCGCTCGGCGTTTTAAAGATGAGGGTGCATCACAGTAGAGGCAATCTTTGCGCAAATCAAAATAGAAGGCAGACAAATCGACGGCACAAAAGGTGTGTAAGTCAGCATAAAAATTCATAAAATCAAAATTTTCTGCGCTTTTTCGTAAAAGGACATCCAACTCTGAAAGGCGATGAAGAACCCATTGCTCCAAATAGGGCATATCTTTTGTTTCAACGCGCTCAGAAGGCGTAAAGCCTTCCAGAGCTCCCAACAAATAGCGCAAGGTATTACGAAGGCGACGATAAACGTCTTCTTGATATTTTAGAATTTCGGTCCCAATGCGGTGATCTTCTGTATAATCAACAGAAACAACCCATAAGCGCAAAATGTCAGCACCCATGGAATCAATAACTTGGGACGGAGAGATTGTATTTCCTTGAGATTTGGACATTTTGTGTCCCTTCTCATCAAGCGTAAATCCATGGGTCAAAACTTGGCGATACGGTGCTTTTCCAATGGTTCCACAAGCTTCAAGCAAGGAAGACTGAAACCAACCGCGATGTTGGTCTGAACCCTCGAGGTATAAATCTGCAGGCCACGATAAATCCGGTCGATCTTTCAAGACAAACTCATGAGTACATCCGCTATCAAACCAGACGTCCAAAATATCCATGACTTTTACATATGACTCCGGATCATACTTCGACCCTAGGAAGCGGCTAGCGTCACTCGTATACCACGTGTCTCCCCCTTCTAGAGCCACAGCATCCACAATACGCGCATGAACTTCCGCATCTCGCAAAACATCGCCTGTTTGTTTGTGAATAAACAAGGTCATCGGGGTTCCCCAAGCGCGTTGACGGGACAAATTCCAATCGGGACGTCCCTCCACCATAGAGCGGATTCGGTTTTTGGCTTGGGCTGGGAACCAAGATACTTCTTCAATCGCCTTTAAAGCCTTGGTACGCAGATCATTTGTCTCCATACTCACAAACCATTGGGGTGTTGTGCGATAAATTAGAGGAGCCTTGGAACGCCATGAGTGAGGATAGCTGTGAATGAGCTTTGAGGAGTGGAGCAAGTGGCCTGCTTCTTGAATGGCTTCCATCACTTTCGCATTCGCTTTAAAGACATGAAGTCCAGCAAACAAGGGAACATGGTCATAATAACGACCGTCATCGGCAACAAGGGCTGGGACTTCAAGATTATGTTTTTGTCCAACCTCAAAGTCCTCTAAACCATGACCAGGGGCTGTGTGAACCAACCCTGTGCCTGCCTCGGTTGTGACATACTCGCCCGAGAGAAGAGGAACCGGAAACTCATAGCCTTTTCCCCTCAGGGGATGTGCACAAACTGTTCCTTGGAGAGTTTTTCCTTTTAAAGTCCCTAAGAGTTGAAAGGTTTCAATTTCCAACTGACTCAAGAGGCTTTCGACTAAAGATGAGGCAATCAAAAGGGAATGCTCAAATTTATCACTTTTAACCACGGAATAATCGATCTCCTCACCAAAGGCAATGGCTCGATTTCCAGGTAAAGTCCAGGGTGTTGTTGTCCAAATAACGGCTGAGGCATTTTTCAAAATAGGGAGAGGGGTTTCTATGATCGGAAAAGAGACAAAGACGGAATCAGAGGTGTGATCTTTATACTCAACTTCAGCTTCAGCAAGGGATGTTTTTTCAACCACTGACCACATAACGGGTTTTTGCCCCCGGTACAAACTACCGTTTAAAAGGAATTGACCCAACTGCTCAATGATTCGAGCTTCCGTTTTAAAGTTCATCGTTGAGTAAGGGTTATCCCAATCCGCAACAATCCCGAGCCGCTTAAATTCTTCCCTTTGGACGTCGACCCATTTGGCAGCAAAAGTTCGGCATTCAGCACGGAATTCTAAGGGATCTACATCATCTTTGTTTAAGCCTGCATCACGGTAGCTTTCCTCGATTTTCCATTCAATTGGCAATCCGTGGCAATCCCATCCCGGGACCATGGCGGCATCATACCCTAGCATTTGATAGGTTTTATTGACGATATCCTTTAAGGATTCTGTCAAGGCATGACCAATGTGAATATGGCCATTCGCATAAGGAGGCCCAAAGTGAAGGATGAATTTTTTTCGGTCTTTGGACTGACGACGCAAACTCGCGTATAAGTCTATGCTCTTCCAATAATTCAGAAAATCCGGTTCCCGCTTGGCCAAATTTGCTTTCATAGCAAACTCGGTTTTGGGTAGGAAAACGGTGTTTTTATAATCGACTTTCATCATGTTTTCCGAATTGGTTGTTATTCCTTATTCACCTGAGACTAAGCACATCAACCAGGCTTAGTTGGTTTTTTTGAGCTCATTCGACCAAAGTTACTAAATACTTCGCGTAAAACGCCCGTTTCATATCCTGTCGTCTCCGTTTTTCGCTCCACGGGCTTAATATTCTTAGCTTCCTCACCCTTGTAAGTCTTGACGTCGCTCACAATACCACCTGTTGTAAATGTTATGACAGTAACTTGCTGATCCAAAACTGTTGGTTCAAAGAAGGATGTCGTGGACGTTTTCTTTGATACATAATACCAAACATTCGTATCAAATGAAGGAATTGTGGAAGGACTGCCTAATATTTCTTGAACTTGCTGTTTGGAGTGGATGCCGGGTTTAATTTGACTGAATTGAACGTTTTCGGCATTGAACCCCCGTGTTTCGATGGTTGGCGTACACCCGGCTCCCAAAGAGACGAAAACCAATAAAGCAAAAAGAGACGCATTGCACTTCATGAGACGGTAACCTAAACTAACCTGTATGTTAAAATAAAAAACTACACTACATTTGACATCATGTATTCAAACTGTCAATCCTAAAGGTCTAACATTCATGGGAATTTTACGGAGGAAGAAGCCATCAATGAAGCATCTCACATCTGAAATCTATGCGGCGGTAACCTCTCAAGCCCGTCAAGCCATTTTTTTTAATGAATATCAGGTCCCCGATACCCCCCAGGGTCGATTTGAAATGCTCACTCTTCATTTATCTTTGATGTTGAGACGATTGAAAATGGCTAACCTTGAAGAAGGTGAGGGGATTGTGTTGAAGGATTTAACTCAAAATGTAGTCGACTTTGTTGTGGCTGATATTGAAGAGTCGGTTCGGGCTCTGCCGGTCAGCGAGTTAAAAATCACAAGTCACTTAAAAGGTTTTATGGAAGGGTTTTATGGTCGCTTGGTGGCTTATGATAAAGCTCTGGAATTATTGGATCAAGGCATGCTAGAACAGGCTATTCGACGCAATGTGTATGGCATTGTGGGCACTATTCCGGATGATATTGTTGATGGGCTCGTAGCTTATACGCTCCAGACATGGGAGTGGTTGCAAGAGACGACCATTCCACAAATCATCGTGGACCTAAAGGGAGAGTAAAATACATGTTGTCAGATCCCAATGTTGAGTTTAGTCGTATTGTGCTTTTCGACCAAATCGGGGTAACCGGGGCAACCTATCACTTGGAAGCCAAGCAAGAAGAGTGTCGTCGCTTGGCGGTTCGCTTTAATTTAGTGGCGATTCATCAAATGTGTGCCCATTTTGTTCTAACGCAGGCAGAAGAGCCTGGTTGTTTTCAGATTGAAGGTGAAGTGAGTGGGGATGTGGTTCAATCGTGTGTTTCAACACTCAAAGATGTTCCTGCCCATGTCTATGCCACGTTCATTCTTCTTTTGCGGCCTTCCCGGGAAGAAACAAAGGACGAAGAGTTTATTATCGACCTTGAGGACGAAAGAGACATTGAATATTATACAGAAAATCAGGTTGATTTAGGGGAAACGGCCGCCCAATACCTCTTTTTAAATCTTGATCCCTTTCCCCATGCGCCTGATGCGCCTGAATTTATTGAGGCAAAGGAAGACACCCCTATTAACCCGCTTGCGGAAGCTTTGAAGGGGATCAAGAAGAAATAGGGAAGTTAAAATTGCAAAAACTTAAATTATTTCAAAGAAATAAGAATTTTTGGACCCCCCTTGTTATTGGAGCGACTCTGCTGGGGTCTATCCTTTCTTCTGAAGGCATGGAGGGGGAAAGACGACCCTTTTCTCAACAGCCGACCCGAGAATCGCCTAGTGGTTTTTGGGGCTGGGTATCTAAGTTGAGAAGGCCCCCCACCGAACCGACACAAGTGGAACTTCACGGCACTGAAGAACTCCCTCCTGTACCAGAGAATGATACCATTCCAAGAGTATATAATCCCCCCAACGATAACTTGAAGGCCAAATTTACAGTTCTGTGCGCTTCTTATGATCCTCAAAAAATAGACCCACGATTTGTAGAATTGGCTAAAAAGCATTGGGAGACGATTGATCCACCCACTCCGGATAGATTGACTCCTGACCAGTACTACGAAAGAGTTGAAGCCTTCTTAACCTCCATCCCAGATTTTACAGCATTTTCTGCCTTAAATGGACCCCTCGACAATCCTCTCGGCTTTGATAGAGCTCTCGCCTTATGGGTAGACTTTTGTCCCCAATTGGAAGGTTTAGAGCCCACTTTAAGAGATATGTTTGTTCGTGAGACGGAAACTTTTGCCCCTTCCGAAATTCTAAAACGGTCAACCTCTCTCAAAGCTCTGAGAGAGTATTTTGATTTTCGGGGGAGTGCACTTGTGATCAAGTCAGTCAACTCTACGGTAAAACAGTTTGATTACAATAGGGAATTCCCTCTGACATCTAAAGTGAGGCCAATTTTAGAATTAGCTTTGACTATAAGCCCCTGGCAAGCGAAAAACAGGAGCCACTTTGTTTCAAAAATTGGCGCTCCAGTATTCATAATGAGAATGTCGAGAGATGTTCTAGATTATTACATGCAGCAGCTTTTTGCCATGGACCCTTACCGGCTTCAGGCTGTGGAAAAGATTTGTCTTTGCAAAGGTGTCCCGGAGGATATTGATATGCCAAGTTTGTCGCGTGTACTGGATGCTATGAACAAAATGACTTTAGATCAATTGCGGGCACTTGGTTCCGTGCCTATGAAGCGTGAATCTTATAGGAGAGGATATGTTTTGCCGGCATTCTTCGAGGGGGCACTCTCCCTCTCAGCGGATGAAATAATAAGCAGAGGAAAAGCATTCCCAGAAAGAGGTTTGGATACGAAAGACTATGCCGGTAAAGAGTATATGGGGTGGGCCCAAGTTATTGCCTTAAAAATGCCTGCGGGGGAGATAAGGACAATTGCTCGCAAACTCAAGAAGCACAATGACGAACGAATCCAAAATAGTGGTGGGGGGAAGGATAAACCACCTTTAGAAAGGCTGAATCAAGAAGAATACGCGACGTACCTTCTTGAGGATGTGTTGAGTGATACTCTGAGAGCGGAATTTGATCATTTAATGGATGAGGAAGTGAATGAAGAATTTAAATTTTGGTATGACTATGCCAAAAAGCATTGGAGAGAAACATTAAAGTCGGGGGATGTTAAGGCCTATTGGGAGTCTTATGATAAAGATCCTAAAAGAGAGAACCTCCACCCGATCCATTTTTTTGATTGTGTTCGAGGTTTCTTCTTAAACAGGAATCAGCAAGCTTTAACGATGGTTAAGGAATTTTGCCCTGATGTAACGGCATTGGAAGACCCCATAAACTTTGACAAATTTATTCAGTTTGGTTGCTACATCTTCCCAAAAATTACTCATCTTGATCAAGAGACACGGGCATTTATTATTCAAGAAGCTTTTAAACATTCTGCAATTGGTATGTTTAAGGTGCTTCATATTTTGAGAGAGGTAAATGGTTATTTTTATAAGGCGAATTTAGAAGTTGTCACGCTAGCTTACACTCTAGGTTATGATAGCATAATTAGACTGTTGAGGCACCTTCCCTCGCGAGGCCTAAGGGAAGATCCAGAAGGAATATGTGGCTTTTGTCGAAGCGGCTTAACAGAGGATGAGCAAGACGCCATCGTGAAACTATTTTTCAGTAAGCCCGATTTTCGGTTACTCGACATTACTAATTGTTCTTCTATATGGGACCATTTTATAGCACGCAAGAGTGATGGGAATGACCCAGCGAGTCGTTTGAAATTTGTCCAGCTCCTCAAGGGGGCTTCTCCTGAGATGTTGCAAATTGTGAAATCAAAGCCATTATTAGGAGCCTATCCCCTAGTGGTTTTAGAAAAAATCCTTCAAATGACGCCTGAGGAAATGAACACGCGCACCCAAGTTGTTGAACAAATAATTCATAAATGGACTCGGGGTGAGGGAGAGTCTTTCACTGAAGATCTTCGAAAAATTTCAAAGATTCTCCTAGACATGCCTTATGCCCAATTCCAAGCTATCCTGGGGAATTGGGGCAATTTTTTTCAATCAGAAAGTTTGCTTGATTTGCTTCCCGGTGACCTTCTTCCTATCCTTGAGGCATTTGAGAGCTTAACGAACGATCAGATTTTTAACTTGAGTTGGTTTTTTGGGACAAGAGAAGAAGCTTTAGTGTTCTATAATGCAGGGTTGACAGGTCTTGGGGCTCTTTACGGGGAGATTTTGAAAAAGGCTGGGGGGTTTTTGGGCAACACCATGGAAGGGTTAAACGTGCTTGAAGGGCGTGTCAATCTTATCTTGAGGATTCTTCCAAGAGACTTGGTTGGGAAGATGAATCACAAAAGAATTCCAGCAATTTGTCATATCCTTACCATGGACGCGGGTCAACTTAGAGCTTTATCAAACGATCTGGAGAAACTTTTTCCTGAAGGGCTGAGCCTTGATGAAAGAGTTCAAAGGGTTAAGGATATGAACCTTTTGAGTCCGGAAAAGTTTGAGGATAGAGCTTAAAAAGATGCCTGAATGAGAGTAAAGGGTGAATCTTGTGGCCGTTCATAAAAAAAGGATCAAGAAGAAAACAGCTTCTCTCCCTCAAGCTGGCGCCAGTTCCCCTTTGGCAATCAGATTGTCCAATATGTCTGATGAAACAACCCGATTCCTCCCCCCATGTTTTGCGGCATAAAGCGCTTGGTCTGCCTTTTCAAATAGGGAATGGGAATTGTCTTGGGCATCGGGTGTTGTGAGTGCATAGCCAACGCTGATGGTAACGGGCTTTTTCTCATCAAGGGGGGAGGGGATTCTTAAAGTTTCCACAGCACTTCGCGCTTCTTCGGCAATATCATGTGCTTTTTTCGCCTTCACGCCATATAAAATAATGGCGAACTCTTCCCCGCCGATTCTGGCAACAAGATCCATTTCCCGTCGAGCGACTTTCTTGATCGCGGACGCCACATCACTTAAACATTTGTCCCCGGCGGGGTGGCCAAACTTATCATTGTATAGTTTAAAATGATCAATATCGACGATGATTAAGCAAACGGTCCCTTTTTGTTGAAAAGCCAGAGTCCATAGGGTTTTCAAGATGGAATCAAATTTGCGACGATTGGCAAGGCCGGAAAGAGCATCCGTCTCAGCCAGAATGTTCAAGTCTTGATTGGCAAGGGCTGCTTCGTTCGCCATGCTAATAATATGTTGGATGAAAACACCCAAGATAACACAAGAGGCCAGAACGCTGTTCATCAGTCCTAAGTACCATCCGGTCGAGTATCTTTCTTCACCCATAATGACATAAATAATGTCTAATGTGTGCGCCACGATCGCCAAGAAAAGCCAAAGATCAACTCTTGAGAAATTCCCTTTCCACGGGACGAGAGCCAAGACCGCCAGGAAACTTAACGCAAGGTCAAATTCTAAAGGATAGCTCTGGTATCCAAGACTTATCGTGGGTAAGACGTCTATATTATAAAAAATAAGGGATGCTAAGAGAATCACAACGAAGGGGGAAAGGATAAAGGCCCATCGATAATAATTGTGAGAAAGGGTTAACTTTCCAGCGGTTTGTAAAGAATACAATATAATGACAAGAGGGAATATGGCGTGCCAAATCATCCAAATCCAAGTTGAAGTTTGGCTGCCGCTTTCCCACGTTAAGGTATTCGAGAAGACATCGGGGAGGAAAATCATACGCCCAAAGGCCAGTAAACTGATGGCCATATATCCACAGGCGAGCAAAGCCATAGGGCTATCAGACGCAATTTTTGATTGATAATAAAGAAGGTAGGCCGTTTGAATGGATGCGATAAAGACCGATATACTACAAAGGGCTACCCATGCTGGCATTGCGGGCCTTAAAACGTCACTCGTTGAGGCGAAATAGGTACATAATAGGCAAAGGATGATAATAATGGAAAAGGCGGTGCGTTTTTCAATCGGATTCGCTTCTGAATTGTTCAAAAACATTCTACAATCAACCCTCTGCATAGTGAATTTGTCTATTATAAGACTCAGAGTTGTTAATTTTTGGTTAAATTCAAAGAGGAGGGTCGGTTGTTCTATTCTGACCATAACCACTTTTTTGAGAGGGACGCCCTTTTGTTCTTGCTCTTTGTATTGAATTAAGATAAAAACTGTAGCTAAGACTGTCTGAAATTATGTTATCTGGAGTGTTAAGAAAATGGCCGTTCCAAAGAAAAAAACATCTAAGTCCCGTCGGGATATGCGTCGCGCTCACCACGCTTTGACAGCGATTCATAGCGGTGAATGCCCTAATTGCGGTACTCGTAAGTTGCCGCACCATATTTGTGGCTCATGTGGACATTATAAAGGCCGCCAGGTTGTTTCCAAGCTGGAAGCCCAAACCGACCAACAAGACGCGTAAGGGCGGCTTCCCTTTGGGAGAAACCACCAATGACGTTTGCTATATCACTTGATGCGATGGGGGGGGATTCAGCCCCCCAAATTGTTATTGAAGGGGCTGTAAAAGCCCTTGAGAACGCGAAAGCCAATGCCAAAACTAATGGTTCAGCTTTCTCATTTCTCGTTTTCGGAGATGAGCGCCAAGTGCAACCTCTTCTCGCAAAATACCCCCAGTACAAAGATTCCTTTAAGCTTATTCATACGGATGAAGTCGTCACCAACGAAATGAAAGTCGTGGCTGCCATTCGCACCCTGCCCAAATCAAGCATGCGCCTTTCTATAGAAGCTGTGGCCAAAGGCCAAGCATCTGCGGTTGTTTCAGCAGGAAACACGGGCGCCTATATGGCGCTGAGCAAGCTCATCCTTAAAACATTGGATGGCATTGATCGGCCAGCACTTGCGACCTCTATACCGACGTTAAAGGGGCAATCGCTTGTTATGGATTTTGGCGCAAACGTTGAGTGTAAGGTTGAAAATCTTGTGCAATTCGCCATCATGGGCCATGTATTTGGTCAAAGATTGCTGAAAAAGCCGAAGCCATCTGTCGGCTTGTTGAATGTCGGAACCGAAGACGTCAAAGGCAATGCTATTGTCCAGGACGCGGCGCAGATCTTACGAGGGATGAATCATTTAAACTTTCATGGATTTGTGGAAGGGGATGATATTACCGCAGGGACAACGGATATCGTCGTAACCGATGGTTTCACAGGAAATGTAGCCTTAAAGACCATCGAAGGAACAGCCAAACTAATTAAAATGATGCTTGAGGATTCAATGAAGCAATCCTGGCGGGGGAAGCTGGGATACTTGGTTGCTAAACCTGCTTTTGATCTTCTCAAAAACCGCATGGACCCGCGTCTGTATAATGGAGCCCTATTCTTAGGCTTGAAAGGTATTGCCGTGAAAAGTCATGGCGGGATGGATGCCATAGGGTTTGCTAATGCCATTCGCGTGGCAGCATCTCTTGCTGCTGATGCAGCATCGGGGCAAATTGCGGCTGACTTGCATCAATTTTTATCCCAAGAAAAGGCTGCATCATGACCTTCCATTCAGTTGTTATGGGTACTGGCGCTTATCTGCCAAAGCGGATTGTCACCAATCATGATTTGGCAGCCCGCATGGACACGAGCCATGAATGGATCGTGGATCGCACCGGGATTCATCAGCGTCATGTGGCAGCAGAGAAAGAGTATACGTCTGATTTAGCAACCCACGCGGCGCGTCAAGCTCTTGAGCGTGCAGGAATTGCGCCTGAATCAGTTGATTTAATCGTGTTGGCCACAACAACCCCTGATGACACCTTTCCCGCAGCGGCCGTGACGGTTCAAGAAAAACTGCGAGCGCACCATGCTTTTGCCTTTGATGTGCAAGCGGTTTGTTCTGGTTTTGTCTATGCATTGAGTGTTGCTGACAATTATATACGTAGCGGCCAGGTCAAGACAGCCCTAGTTATTGGGGCAGAAACCATGTCGCGTCTCTTGGATCCGGATGACCGTGGGACAGCCGTATTATTTGGCGATGGAGCAGGGGCTCTTGTTCTTCAAGCTCAAGAAGGGTCATCTCAAAAGGGCATTTCTAAACAGCGAGGCATTTTGTCCACCCATCTCTACTCTGATGGCAGATATCGAGATGCTTTATACGTTGATGGCGGCCCCAGTCGAGGGGGTGCCGTTGGGTATGTGCGCATGCAAGGCAGAGAAGTTATGAAGCATGCGGTCGAAAAAATTGGTGATTCGGTTAAAAAAGCACTTGAATTTCATGACCTTACCCCTCAAGATATCGACTGGTTCGTCCCTCATCAAGCGAACATAAGAATTATCAATGCTGTTGCAAAGCATTTTGGCTTGCCAGCAGAGCGTGTTGTCGTAACCGTTGATAAACATGCGAATACGTCCGCTGCTTCAATCCCCTTGGCCTTAAGCGTGGCTGAGGCTGATGGAAGGATTGTACCAGGGCAGCTCGTTGTCATTGAAGCGATGGGGGGTGGCTTTACCTGGGGTTCTGCCGTAATACGGTGGTAATGAATAACAAAAATGAAAAGGGAGAATCAATATGACGGCTGAGACTGTAACTCGGGCTGATTTAATTAACAAAATTACGCAAGACAATAACCTAACGCGTCAACAAGCTTCTGATATTTTGAAAAAGACACTAGAAGAAATTGAAAAAGCGTTGGCTGCTGGTGATCATGTTAAGATCTCTTCCTTTGGAACATTTTCCATTTTGAAGAAAAAAGAACGGATTGGCCGGAATCCTCGGACTGGAAAAGATGCTAAAATCTCTCCTCGTCAAGTGATTAGCTTCCGGGCATCTCCTGTATTCAAGAAATCTGTTGGAAAATAATTTCAAGAAAGATTTTATTTAAAGGCGATAAAAATCTCCAGGTAAATTGGAGATAAATCTAAGATGTTTAAAGCACTACTCTTTTTTTTTACGTTATCAATCTTTTTGATTGGATCCCTTTTTTGGTATGTTTCCAAGTTACCTCCCAAAGAGTTGATTCCTTCTCAATTTGTGAATAGTCACCTCAAGGACTATTCCAAAGAAGAGCAATCTTTGATTCAAGATGATCTTAAAAACATCAGCGATCTTTGTTTTCGTGACTGTACGCGCATTTATTCGACGCCCATTTATGTTGGGACAGCTGGGGGCCCAGGGTCTAGTAAATCAACAATTCTAGAGACTTATCTGCACGATAAGACGAATTATGTCTATGCGGACCCGGATCAACGGGCCTTAAAATTCATGATCAATACGTACATATCCTCTTGCAACAATTATGCCATTGCGAATGCTGCTTCCTTCAAAGAGTTGATAAAAGGAGCCTATGAGAAATGGCGCGCAGCATCTAACTATATTGCCTGTTCAATTCTGAATAAAGCCTTTGCAGGGGATTACAACATTGCTCATGGAACGACCTCAACTGCCAAGCAAATTACTGGGCTCTACGAAAAGCTGAAGGCAGAACATTATAAAATTATTCTTCTTCTTTGCGGGACAACGGACCAAAATCGGGTCAATGCCATTCGGGCACGAGGGGCCAGCCAAGATTTTGTTCAAAACTCTGACGAAGATACCATTCAAAAAGGCAAAGCCTTTCCTGAACGATTCCCTGATTATTTCAAATATGGGGATGAAATTCATCTCTATTGGACAGAAACCTTTTCTAAGGGAAGCATCCTTGCAGCCATCTACGATACAAAAACCAAGTCTTTATCAATCAAAAATCAAGCGGCCTTTGAGAGTTTCGTGAAGCAATATCCGACGATCGTTGCGTATTTGCCGAAGGTGTAAGGGGGGGTAATATATTGACATTCCCTTGTGTTATTATCATTTAAATCAATCCTCTATACGTCATTGCGAGCGAAAGCGAAGCAATCCAGGTGCAACGAATCAGATCTAGATGCACTATATGCCCCAAAAAATGATGTTAGTAGCTTGTCCTTGGCCCCTGGATTGCTTCGCTTTCGCTCGCAATGACGGCAAATATAATTTCTGTCTTGATAAATATGAGTTAAGCTACGGACTATATATAGATGCGTTTTTGAATATGTAATAGAAGCTCATTAGAACCCCCCTCACTTCCTCTCCCTTAGCCTCTTCTTAACGAATTTTTGCTATCCTCATAGATAGTCACTTATTAAGAAGGTCTAAAATATTTCAGAACTCATGGATATCTTGAACAATGTGTCAGGGGTTTGCGTTATCATTTTGGGTCTTAGTATAATGTTCCTTCTTCGAACCTTTCGTTCTTTGGGAGTATAAACTCTGTGTGGTCTTAATGCTGGCGTTTCTGGAAGGTGAAGGGCCAGGGTCTTGTGAATGCTTTTCCCTTACCCATTGAAATCATGCCTATGCTTGATAGTTTTACGAACAGTATGGCAAAGACAAAGAAGAAGTAGGCTGACCCCTTTGTAGCCCCCTTGCAATCATTTCGCGGGGTTAGTATATTCTTTAAATGTCGGAACGTAGCGCAGCCTGGTAGCGCACTATTCTGGGGGGATAGGGGTCGTGGGTTCAAATCCCGCCGTTCCGACCATTTCCGCCCCCTTAATTTTAATAGAATCTTAAATAATTTCTCTCTATCATCAGTTTCAGAGCAAATCTTTAATAGTTGAGATGAACCATGACAAAATCCTCGAAAAGCACCATCGATCATGACGTTGTTATTGTTTCGGCCATGCGCACTCCCATCGGTGCGTTTCAAGGGGCTTTGTCTGCCCTGACTGCTCCGCAGCTGGGTAGTATAGCGGTTGAAGGGGCTTTGAAAGCCGCCTCTCTCTCTGGCTCTGAAGTAGATGAAGTGATCTTGGGCTGTGTATTATCGGCGGGTTTGGGGCAAGCGCCCGCGCGTCAGGCCGCTATTGGCGCAGGTCTCAAGCCCTCAACATCTTGCACAACGATTAATAAAGTTTGTGGATCGGGCATGAAAGCGGTGATGATGGCGTGTGACCAACTTCGCCTTGGGAATGCACGTATCATGATTGCCGGCGGTATGGAGAGCATGACCAATGCGCCCTATTTGTTGGATCGCGCCCGCCAAGGCTATCGTTTTGGGCATGCAAAAATTTTGGATCATTTACTCGTCGATGGCCTGGAAGATCCTTATCATGCGGGCCGCGTGATGGGCTCATTTGCGGAAGATACGGCGGCTCATTTTAAGTTCACGCGCGAAGACCAAGATGCTTATGCCATCGAATCCTTAACCCGTGTTCAAGAGGCGGCATCGAAGGGATTATTTGACAAAGAGATTGTTCTTCTGGATTTGGTTGATGGGAAAAACACGATATCTCTTCATCAAGATGAAACCCCAACGAAGGTAAAGGTTGAGAAAATACCCCAACTCAAACCTGCTTTCAAGCCGGATGGAACGGTGACGGCGGCGAACTCTTCCTCCCTTTCAGATGGGGCGGCGGCGCTGGCGTTGATGTCTTCGGGGGAAGCGAAGGAGCGAGGTTTGACACCTCTAGCGGTGATTCGTGGATATGCGTCTCATGCCCAAGAACCCCAATGGTTTACAACGGCCCCCATAGGGGCGATTGAAAAGCTCTTGAAGGACCTGAATTGGTCCGTTGAGGATGTAGATTTGTTTGAGATAAACGAAGCCTTTGCGGTTGTCACCATGGCAGCAATGAAGAAGATGAATATTCCCCATGAGAAGGTCAATGTTCTTGGTGGGGCAACGGCCTTAGGCCATCCTCTTGGGGCAAGTGGTGCCCGTGTTCTTGTGACGTTGGTGCATGCCTTAGAGGCGCGCGGTGTCACGAAGGGAATCGCGGCCGTTTGCATAGGTGGCGGAGAAGCCACTGCCATTGCCGTCGAGCGAATTTAAGAAAGGCATTTGCCGAGCATTTACATTCCCTTATTGCTTAAAAGCTCAGTTCAGTCTATAAAAAGGGCAGGGATTTTATAGAGCGTATAAGGTAAAAACATGAATGAAGCTCAAATCCGTCGGGCAGAAAATTGGCTGTTTTTTCGTCGTTGGTTGAAAAACCCACGCCAGTTGGGCACGCTTGCTCCTATTTCCGTTAAATTATCAATGCTTGCGGCCCATGAGGCTGTTTCCCAATACACACCTGGCACACCTGTTGTTGAAATAGGGGCAGGGACTGGTCGTTTGACGCGGGCTCTATTGCATTTGGGGGTTCAGCCTCAAGATCTGACAGTGGTTGAATTGGATGGGGAGATGTGTGACTTTTTGAAACAAACCATTCCAGGTATCAAGGTCATTGAAGGTGATGCGAATCATTTGGCGACATTGATTGCACCTGAAATAAAGGAGAAAGT